>JALVEE010000118.1 GCA_027008645.1 Saprospiraceae bacterium | reverse complement strand
CATCTTGAATACGAAGAAACAAAAGTATATCCGTATGCAATAGATTTAATTTCCGGTAATAATAAAAAAACGGGCTACAAAATAAGAAACTATAAAAATCATCACGATGATATTGAGACAAAACTTTTAGACTTAAAAAATTTATTGATAAAGCATATTCCTGTAAAAAACGACCAAATTTTCAGACGAAATTTATTATTTGAACTTTTCCGCTTCGAGAAAGATTTGAGAATTCACACCATTATAGAAGAAAATATTTTGGTGCCCGCCATTGAAAAAATAGAAAATAAAAATTTATAATGGACAAACTAAATTACATAGCATTTGTTTCTGTTCCTGCTATAATAAATAAAGGGATTATGGCAATTTTGAATTCCTCCAAAATAAAACTAAAAGCACAGGTATTTGATAATATTCAAGATTTTACAGATTATACAAATAATAGTATGTTCAAACTTGTAATTATTAATTCGGATATTTACGGTGATGAAATAAAATATATCCATAGCATAAAATCGACAATTCCAAATGCGATAATCATAGGATTAATTTCAAATAGCCCCGATAGAGATTTTATAAACTTAATTGACAACAGAATTTATCTAAACGATAATTCTTTAAAAATAATTGAAATAGTAGAGCACTCCTTATCGGCAAAAACTAAATCCAATAAAAAAGTTAATGAAAACAAGTTAAGCGATAGAGAAATTGAAGTCTTAAAACTATTGATAAAAGGTAAAACTAATAAAGAAATTGCAGACGAACTATTTATTAGTATTCATACAGTAATATCTCACCGAAAAAATATAACCGGAAAACTTGGAATAAAATCAACAGGAGCAATGGCAATTTATGCTGTTGCAAACAATATTATCGACATAAATGATAGCCTTTACTTAAAGAAATAATCATCTTTATCCCTACTATAAGGGATGCCCCCTTTCCAAAATCACTACTTTTAGCGATTGTACACCTTTAAAATCCTTTGCACCTTTGCATTTTAAATAAATGTAATATGAGTATGGATTTTATCAGTAAATCACAAAATGGCCAAATTTTTAAATGCGATAAATGCAATCTGATCCACATTGAATATAAAAATCTAAATTTCAATTTTACGCTTAAACAATTCAATGACTTTGCCAATTATTTAGCTAAAATTTATGGTGTTAAATGGGAAGAAAAGAATAAGAATACAAGATTCAGGCGAAAAATAGTAATTCCTATCGGTCATCAAAGTTTTAGAGTTTTATTGACTAACGACGAATTAGAAGAACTAAAAAAGCTATTTATTATAAAATCTAAAAAAACAGAAATCTCACAAAACCTGAATATTCTGAATATGAATTTTACACTTACTCTAAACTAATAAGAGTAATAGAGCAAACGAAAGTGAAAATATCCAAATTCATTGTGTTGGCTGTCATAAACTCATAATCGAATATTGGATGATTAAAAAAAATAAATAATAATAAAAATTAAAAACAAATGAAGAAATTATTTATTGGTACAACAATATTTTTTGCAATTACAACAACTTCATTAGCATATATTTTGCTATTTACAGGAACAGAAATGGTAAAGAATGAAAAAGACACAAGAATAACTGTCAAGTATGCACCTGATTTGAGAGATTTTGTTTTGAACGAAATGAGAAATTATTTGGAAGTTATATCTGAAATCAATGAGGGGCTTGCAGAAGATAATCCGGAAAAAATTTTCAGAGCCGCTTCAAAACAGGGACAAGCATCAATCAAAGAAACACCTGCAAGATTATTGAAATTATCACCTATTCCTTGTAAGAAAATGGGATTTGCAGGTCATTATATGTTTCAAGCTATTGCAGATAGTGTTAAAACAAATTATAATCCCAAAACAACCATTAAACAATTGGCAGAATTGACTAACAATTGCATTGTTTGTCATAGAACTTACAAAATAGAATCATAAAAAAGTTTTATTGATGTTTTTCTCACATCAAAAAACTTAATAAAATACCGGCGGCTATTGCAGAACCGATCACTCCAGACACGTTTGGTGCCATAGCATGCATCAATAGATGATTGTTAGGATCAGCTTTCAAACCCTCTATTTGTACTACTCTGGCACTATCCGGAACGGCAGACACACCTGCTGCACCTATCATTGGATTTATGGGATTATCCTTGGCCGAAAGCCAATTCATCACTTTGGCAAACAAAACTCCGCCTGCGGTTGCAATCACAAATGAAAGTGCCCCTAATACAAATATCAGTACAGAACTTTTGGTTAAAAATATATCTGCCTGAGTGGAAGCCCCCACGGTCACTCCAAGCAAAATCGTCACGATATCTATCAATGAAGTTCTCGCTGTCTCTGCCAACCTACCCGTAACACCACTTTCTTTTAACAGATTCCCAAAGAACAGCATTCCCAATAGTGGCAAAGCTGTTGGAGCGAGGAAAGTCGTCAGCAACAAAGCTAATATCGGAAACATTATTTTTTCCAATCTGGATACAGCTCTTGGAGGTTTCATCTTTATTTTTCTTTCTTTTTCAGTAGTCAATAGCCTTATTACAGGAGGTTGAATCACAGGAACCAAAGCCATATAAGAATATGCTGCTATAGCAATAGGCCCGATTAAATTCTTGACAATTGTTCCATCAGCTAAGACATTCATCCCATTTGCAAGTTTTGAGGATATAAATATGGCTGTAGGTCCATCAGCTCCACCGATTATACCAATAGCACCGGCTTCTTGAGGTGCAAACCCCAAGTACAATGCTCCCAAAAATGTAATAAATATACCTACCTGCGCCGCTGCTCCAAGAAGCATCAGTCGGGGATTTGATATCAAAGAAGAAAAATCTGTCATCGCTCCAATACCAAGAAAAATCAAAGGAGGATACCAACCTTGAGTTACCCCTTGATATAAAATATTCAATACCGATCCGGGTTCGTATATTCCGAGTTTCAGATTAAAATCGGCAACTTGGTACATAGGGATGTTGCCAAGTAATATTCCTATGCCTATCGGAATCAAAAGCAAAGGTTCATACTCATACTTTATCGCTAAAAAAATAAATAACAATCCCACTAATATCATCAATATATTGCCGAATTCTACATTGGCAAAAGCAGTGAATTCATAAAAATTCATAATTCCGGAAAAAGCCTCTGAATGATTGGTGTAGATATAACCATCTGACAGTACTAATTTATCTCCTTTTATATACCCTATTCTATCTGACAGTTTCACTTTCTCCTTTACGGTGTTATATGCATTGGAGCTTTTATTTGGGTCTTTATTCAGATACAAATGGATAACTTCTTTCTCCACAAAACTCAGTTTAATTTTATCTCCTATTATTTCCCAGTGTCCATTATATCTTTGTTTTGCTGAATCAAGTACAAATGTATGGTCTTCATTAAAATCAATTGATTTGTATCTTTCCTTGGTAGCTTCAGACTCATTTGATACCTTATACCCATCGGATTTATTCATCCATTTTCCACTAACTAATACTTCTTCCAATTTTTGTTTTGCACTAAGCGATTCATGGTTCTTCTGAGGTATTTTTGCACTGATAAAAAGACTTGAAATGGTGTATAACAAGGCGAGTACAGCAGTCAAAGTCAATATTTTTTTCATTTCCCTTGGTTTTAAATCAGCTTCT
>JALVEE010000117.1 GCA_027008645.1 Saprospiraceae bacterium | reverse complement strand
AAAGACAAAGTGGAAATAGGTGCAAATACTGTTATAGATAGAGCTACTTTTGGAGAAACGGTTATCCACAAAGGTGTAAAGTTGGACAATCTAATCCAAATAGCGCATAATGTTGAAATAGGGGAAAATAGTGTAATTGCAGCCCTTACAGGTATAGCAGGAAGCACCACTTTGGGGAAAAATATTGTCGCAGGAGGACAAGTGGGATTCAATGGGCATATCAATGTCGCTGATGGAAACCAATTTCAAGCACAAACAGGTGTCTTGAGCAGTATAAAAACAAAAAATGGCAGATATCAAGGAAGTCCTGGAATTGACTATTATAAGCATATGAAGTCTTCGGTAGTATTCAAAAACCTCCCTGATATGCAAAAACAAATAAAAGAACTACAAAAACAAATTGAAAAACTTACTAAATATATAGAGAATGAACAGAAAGACTATTAAGACTTCTTTTGAATTGGAAGGAATAGGTCTCCACACCGGAAAGGTATCTAAACTTAGGTTTAGACCAATGGAGGAAAATAAAGGTATCGTATTTGTCAAAAAAAATAGTGATTCTGAAATAGAGATTAAAGCTGAAATAAAAAATGTACTTACTACAAATAGGAGTACAACTTTGGCGAAAAACGAGCATAAAGTTATTACTACCGAGCATCTTTTGGCAGCTCTATACGCACTGGAAATTGATGATGTCTATATAGACATTGAAGGTGATGAAATTCCGATATTGGATGGTAGTTCAAAGCTATTTTGTGACGCAATTACAAAATCAGGCATTGTTGAAAAAGAAACAGAAAAAGAGTATTTCGAAATATCTGAAATATTTGAATTTAAAGTCGAAGATACAGGTACTGAATACATCGCTATGCCGGCAGAGTTTTTTGAAGTAAGAGCACTTATAGACTTCAAATCACCAATAGTCAATAAACAATTTGCTGAGATTTTGGACATAAGAGAGTTTTGCAATGAATTTGCCTCTTGTAGGACATTTGGTTTTTTTAGCGAAGTAGAGAGTTTATTGGAGCAAGGACTCATCAAGGGAGGAAATCTTGATAATGCTATTGTCATTGCAGATAAGGTATTAACAGATGAAGACATCTCAAGATTTGCTAAAAAACTAAATATAGATAAACTAAATATAGATCAAGAAGGAATATTAAGCTCTACTCCACTGAAATTTCCAAATGAACCCGCTAGACATAAACTTCTGGACTTTATAGGCGACATTTCATTATTAGGTATGCCTATCAAGGGCAGAATTATAGCAAAAAGACCCGGACATAAAGCCAATATCGAATTTGCTAAATTCTTGAAACAAAAAGCAGTAAGACAGAGAAAACTCAAGGGTAAACCTCACTATAACCCCAATGATAAACCGGTTTTCGACACTCCTCAAGTAATGGAATTTTTACCTCACAGATATCCATTTCTTTTGGTGGACAAGATAATAGAGATGTCGGATACCCATATCGTTGGTGTGAAAAATTTGACTTTCAATGAACTTTTATTCCAAGGACATTTTCCCGGCAATCCGGTATTCCCGGGTGTATTGCAAATGGAAGCTTTGGCACAAACAGGAGGGATATTGGCTCTCTCGCTTCAAGATTCACCCAAAGGATGGAATACTTATTTTCTTAAAATGGACAATGTGAAATTCAAGAATATGGCTGTTCCGGGTGATACTTTGGTAATGAAAATGGAATTGGTTGAGCCTATTCGCAGAGGTCTTGTAAGAATGAAAGGAACCATTTATGTAGGTGATAAAGTAATATCAGAAGGTGATTTATTAGCGCAAATAAGTAAAAGCAAATAATGGAATATAATTTTGTCCACAAAGACGCCAAAATAGGTAAAAATGTTGAGATAGGCAGGTTCTCATATATTGATGAAAATGTTGAAATCGGCGATAACACATTTATTTACCCTAATGTAACAATCCTAAGAGGAGCCAGAATCGGTAAGAATTGTAAGATTTATCCCGGAGCTGTAATAGGTGGAGACCCTCAAGATATTTCCTACAAGGGAGAAGACACCTTTGCCATTATTGGTGACAATGTAATCATTAGAGAATTTGTGACTATCCATAAAGGAACTATAAGATCAGGAAAAACTACAGTTGGAGACAATTGCTATCTTATGGCATATGTACATATAGCGCACGATTGCATATTGGGCAAAGGATGCTTTTTTGCTAATGGAGTGAACCTTGGAGGGCATGTGGAAGTTGATGATTATGTCACTATTGGCGGTTTGGTGCCTGTTCATCAATTTGTAAAAATAGGTCAACAAGTAATGATAGGTGGAGGCTCACTTGTAAGAAAAGATGTTCCTCCTTATATAAAGGCAGCGAGAGAACCTATATCTTATGTAGGAGTAAATTCAATCGGGCTGAGAAGACGTGGATTCTCCAATAAAGAGATTGAGCAAATACGGGATATCTACAGAGTATTGTATGTCGAACATGTCAATGTAAGCAAAGCCCTTAAACTTATTGAAAGCAATTTGCCTGATACGAAATTTAAGCAAGAAGTCTTGGATTTTATCGAAAGATCCGATAGAGGTTTGATCAGAGGGATGAATGTGTAGTGAAAAGTTTTTTATTCTATAATATCCGGTTTCAGATGTGTTATTTTTTCAAGCAGACTATAAGAAGCCATGTTCTTAGCTTGTTTTTTGTTGGTAGCAATCATTTTATCAGATAGGTATTTTATTCCATTAATTTCGATTATGGCAATAGCTGAAATTTCAGGTTGATGATCTTGCCCTGAGAGTTCATATTTAAATTTAGCATAAAGCCATTTGTTTTTTTGGCATAGTTCGTTTAAAACTCCGGTATAATTTTTTCCGGAATAAAAGCCTTCAAATTCATCTTTTGCAGTTTCCATTCTAAACAGAATTTCATCTTTAAGTTTATCCGTAAGCCTTTCCTCTTCTATTACCATTTTTATAAGATGATAATAATCGCGATCTTCTACATCCGAAAAATTTTCTCTTATAAGAAATTCCATGTTTTTTCTGTAGTTCTGAGCCTTGAAACATTTATTTTTCTCCTCCTTGTATTTCAAGGTTATAGCATTGATATGCTCAGCTATCTCTTGCAATTGATTAAATGAATATGGTAAATCCTCTCCACTGATATAAGCGCTTAACTGTCGCAAATTAACAAGATCTGCATACCTTCTTATCGGAGAAGTAAAATGCGTATATGCAGGTAAATTTAAAGCATAATGTCCCTCTATCACAGGGGAGTAATTAGCTTTATTAAAAATCAAGGCAAATTTTTCAACCATAACTTCTTCAAGCCAAAAAGCATCGTCCAAATCCCGGGAAGTATATCCATCAATTGTGATTCCATTAATCTCATTTCTATATTTGGATAGCGCTTCTCCCATATTGTTGACATTAACAATTTTCTACAAAGTAACTAAATACCTACAATTTATTAAATTTTTAAGTAAAATAAAATAAATAATAGTATTACTATTTATTATATTTGTGCAAACAAACTTTTTTGAAGATGAAAATTAAAAAGAGTTAAAGGACCATAAGGAATAAATAATAACCATAGCCAATAAAACAAACGATATGAATAAGGTCAACAATATAAAAAAAAATCTCTTGTTAATTCTGTTATTTAGCATTGTTTTTTCCACTCATGTTTTTTCTCAAAATAAGTACAAAAGGAAAATATCCATCAGTGAATGGGTTGAGGAAATGGAAAATTGTAAAGAGAAGTATTATGGGCTAAAAGATACTGAAATTTATTTTGATTATCGTAAAGATTCATTATACTCATATTGGCAACCCAGAACTATTAAACCAACCGATTTGGATAAAAAAAATGGAAAAAATATATTTCCATTAATCATAATTAAAGATTGTAAGTTGCCTGCCAACTCAACCTGTCAACTCAGAAATGTAGTTTTTCATAATAATATCACATTTGCCGGTTGCGAGGGAGCTATGCAATTTATTTTTTATAATTGTACTTTTAAGCAAGGGCTTGACTTTCATCATTCAGAATTGAATGACTTAGCGTTTAGCTATTGCACCATACTACAAAGAATGGTCATTAATGATTTGAAGATGAGCAATTTAGTATTCTCTGAATGTACTTTATATACAGATACTAAGCTTGTAAAAAGCCCTTTTCGTTTCGGATTTGAAAAAGAAAATCAATCTTACCAATATCTATTCTATTTTCGCCAAGCAGAGAATACAATAAATAGAATATCATTTCTCCAGTGTAAATTGTTAGCTACTAAAGTGAAACCTGTAATCTATTTTGAGGGTGGAAAATATGATGCCATTAGCTTTAAAGAAATTAATTTCTCCAACAGTATAATAAACTTTTCTAATTGCTCCATAAAGGAAAACTTTACTGTTGAAAAATGTGAGTTAAAATTACCATTAGGAGTCAATAGATTTAATTTTCCCCAAAACAATACTTCTTTTAATTGGCGTCAATTAGATTCAGTAGGGCTTGGAATATATTGGGAGTACTCACAACCACCCATCACCAATAAAACAGATACCCTGTTTTCTGACATTTACCTTTTTAACGAATTAAACAACTCCTATAGAAAGTTTTTTTCGATGTACAGAACCCAAGGTGATATAGAATCAGCAAATGCCTGTTATAATCAAATGAAAGATATGGAAACCGGAAGGTATCAGTACTTATATGGACAGAAACCTAGTATTAATAAATGGTTCAATTGGCGATTTAATCAATTTCTTAAATATTTTTCATAATATGGAACTAATCCGGTGCAATCACTTATCATTTCAATGTGGGTAATTCTCGTTTTTGCAGGGGTATACTTCTTTTTCTACAGTGCTTGGGATGGTATTAACAGGACTTTTTTAATCAAACAGCACAGGAAAATAATGGAATATTTTCGATCGGAACAAAAATTGGAAGATTTTTATACAGATAATTACATTGAGGATTTTAAAACTTTTGCAGCTTACAAAAAGGAAATGGATATATCCAAGAATGAATTACCTGTTTTTATTATACTATTGGGGAAGCCTTTATACTTACTTTCAATTGTTAGACACAAAATATTCTCTTTTATCTATCGTAGAACCGAAATATTACAAGGACGTTGGGTAGATCTAAAGCCTACACGTAAAGTTTTTGTAGGTCTAATTGTTTCCTTTTCAATTATAATTTATCTTATTTATCTTGGAATAATTCGTGCGATTAATTCCATAACACTAAGTATTAATGCATTTTCTACATTGGGTTTTGGCGCGATACCTGTAAAAGGAGCTTCAAGATATATTACCATACTTGAAGGCTTTTTAGGCTGGTTTCTTTTGAGTATTTTTAGCGTTTCATTAATAAGTCAAATGTTACAAAACTAAAGATGAAAAATATTTTTTTTCTCTTTTTATGTATGTAATCTTATTTCAAGACTAGACAGTTCATTTTCATTACAAAACCTTTACCTCTGTTCTACGGTTTACAGCATGTTCAGCATCTGAGCATTTCACGCCATCCGAACAATGATTTTTGAGTTTGGATTCACCATATCCAATCGCTTTTATTCTATGGGCATCAATTCCTTTGCTAATGAGATATTTTTTAACACTTTTTGACCTTCGTTCTGATAGTCTTTGATTGTAATCCTTTCTACCTCTTGAATCGGTATATGAACTCAGTTCAATCTTCAAATCCTTATGTGATTTAAGATGTGCAACAAGTTTATTGAGTTCCCTCTTTGCTTTTCGATTAAGCTTATCAGAATTATATTTGTACAGAATGTCCTTGAGAACCATTACCTCGCCTTTGTTTGTAGGTAGATATTTGACGTATTTTTTTACTTTATCCATCAATATATCAAATTTAACGGGGGTATTTCCGTATTCGATCAATATTTCTTTTTTCTTATAATCATCAGAACTTGCAATCAATTTCACTCTATTCCCTCTTAGCAGATTCAAGGAATATTTTCCTCCTTGTTTGATTATTTTATCCAAAACATCCCCGCCTTCAATCTCGACATCAATATTCTCTATTGGCATCTTGGTGTCGGAATCGAGAAAACTAAATTCAAATTTATCCTTCACACTTGGTTCAAGACTGATATCCAATAAACTTTCATTTCTCTCTGTATTCAATATACTTGAATAAGGCAAATATCCTTCTTTTGTCACCTTGACAATGTATGAACCGGGAGCTAATTTCACCTTGCTCATACCTTTTTTATTCGTCAACAATGGGGCGCTTTCGACTATAGATTTAGGGTCGATTGTATAGATAATCTCCTTTTCAACTCCTTTTAATTTGGCTATTTTCGGATTGTTTTGCGCTATTAATTTATATTTAGAGAAAGTGATTTTTGCATTTTCAATAGCTCCCTTACTTAACTTATCGGATACTTTTACGGTATAAAAACTATTGAATATTCTAAATACCGATTTATCAGACTCAAATCTATAAATATCATCTTTGCCCTTGCCTCCCATTCTATTGGATGCAAAATATCCCTCCAATGCATCAGGGCTTAATACCAAACCAAAATCATCGTTTTCACTATTGAATTTATCGCCGAGACTCACTCTATTCGAAAATTTACCATCGATCTCTTTAGAGAAATAAATATCAAATCCCCCTTTTCCCCCGGTTACATCAGAGGCGTAAAACAGATATTTGGAATTATAGATAAACGGAAAAGCTTCTTTCTGTGCGGTATTAACCGATGATCCTAAGTTCATCAAACCAATCCATTTACCATTTTCATATTTTATGGAATACAGATCGGTTTTCCCATATCCGCCAGGCATATCAGAAGCAAAAATCAATCTGCTATTTTCTTCATCCCAAGTTGGGTGAAATACATTATAATTATCTGAATTCAACGGAAATTTGCTATCCAGAATCCAAAATCCATCTTGATATTTGTATATATATATACCAAAAGTATTCACCTCCTCACCATCTTCTCGTTTTCTCACTGATTTCTTATTTCTACTTAAAAACATAGTATTTTCATCACGGCTAAATGCACAGGGGCCAAAATGAGTTTTGAGCTTAAGATCATAAGAAAACAAATCATCATTAGTAAATTCACCTATACTGTCTTTTTCAGCAAACCGAAGAGTAAAAAATGCTTCGTCGATATTTTTGTC
>JALVEE010000116.1 GCA_027008645.1 Saprospiraceae bacterium | reverse complement strand
TATCTTTCGTTTTGCCTTTGGCTTTGAAGAAACATAGACAATCCCATTATCATAAAACATAGGTGAAAATTCGAGGTATTTGGTATTGCATATCTCCAAATTTTCAATTTTAAGGCTATCAAGAATCTCATCATCGATTAATTCGGTGTAGTCAATTTGTCCATATAAAAAATTGCTAAGCATCAAAAATAAAATAACTATATATTTTTTCATCTTCTTGTTTTTTAGACTTGTTTATACTAAGTGTCATTATTAAAAAAATCTTGGATTGATAACCCTTATTGCCTTATCTTCTTTCCCAAAACAATATTGCAATAACAATTCGACACTACCATTTTCATATTTTCGCAATGGAGATAAGGTCACGTCATATGCAGTTGCCAAAAACAATTTATTGCTAATATGAAAGCCAAGTAAAAGATCAATCGATTCAAACCAATTGTCCGATGCCCCCCCGGTTCTCAAAGTAGAAGCAAGGTAAAACTTGTCATAAAACAGTAGTCCGAGGTTCAAATCAAGATTGTAAGGAGAGTTTTCAGCCCATCTAAAAAGCATTTGAGGCATCAAAACCAGATTTTTTCTTATGTCCATCGCTCCTCCTGACATTAGATATACATGACGAACTTCAAAGCTCTTTCTCTCCCCTACTTTCACATCGATATCCGCTCTCATCAATCTCGGCACGGCAGCTCCGATATAAAATCTATTGCTTGAATAATACACACCAAAACCCAAGTTAAAAACAGAGGTCTTATAGATGCCCCGGTCAATAGCTTCATCTTCTCCAAAAGGTCTGATAATATTCAATCTTGGATCAGCAAAATCTTTTTTATATGATCTACCTGAAAATGACATTCCCATACTAAGGCTACCGCTTCTAATCTTGAATCTATAGGCATAAACACCTTCGATAGTCAGTTTCTCATTTACACCAATAGTATGCCTCGAAAGATTTAAGCCCAAACCTACTTTGCCAAAAGACGGAAAATTTACGCTCAGTGATTGTGCTTTTGGAGAACCGTCAAATCCTGTCCACTGGTCTCTAATGATACCTGTTACGCATAGTGCATCATCATTACCGGCATAGGCAGGATTCAGCCCTAATTTATTATACATAAATTGAGTATATAAATTGTCTTGCTGAGCAGATGCGCTTACAGTTATAAACAAAAATAACATAAACACCTTTGAATATCTGAATATCATATTTCTAATTTTATACTGGTTTTTTATCAATTTCTAATGTATATTTCTACTATCTTTCGATCATAAAAAATCCTTTAATCGCTTTTTCTTTTCTACCATCCGGATATAATATATAGTAATATGTACCAACAGGTAAATCTTTTCGATTATAAGTTCCACTCCAATCATTTTTATAGTCAAATGATCTATACACTTGACTACCCCATTGATTAAATACTATCAACTCTGTTTTTCTATGATTACCTGATTCCAAGCAAGGGAAAATCAGCTCGTCATTGATACCATCTCCATTTGGGGTAATAACGTTCACTCCAAAACAATCATCACCATCTCCGACCTTTATCACGATTATCCCTTCATCAAAGTTTTCAGGACAAGTCAATTTCACAAGTTTGTATTTCAATTGTACAGTACCTATAAATTCCGGATCAGGGATGTATGTAAAGCTACCTTCACCATTATCCACAACTTGCCCGTGTATGTCGCCTACACCCGAAAGCTCAATCCTTGTTTCATCAACTTCCAAATCGTTGTCAGTTGGCTCGAAGTCTAATTCCGTATTGTATGGTGTGATATACTCATCATCATTAACACCGGGGACAAATTCCAAATAAACCGTGGTAGTATCACTTGAATAATCCAAGCAAACTCCATGAGAAAGTCTCCACACAAAATAATTATCTCCAAACTCCAGATTAAATACTTTGGTTTTGGCTTTATTAGGATTCTCAATAGAAGCATTTGAATCCAATGAATACCATTTACCATTTGGATCGGGATTAGCCGTTATTTCAATATCATTTGGGCTACACGCAAATACATCTTTCACTGTCTCCGCTCTCCTGTTAGGAGTGATACTTACCACAAAATGCGCAGGAGTTGATTCCTCCGACTCACATCCGTCTTTCTCGCCAACTACAAAAATAGTGTTTTCCCCATCAACAAAATCATGAAAATCCGATATATTAATACATCTATTACCACTACTTGCCAATAATTTCGGCACATTATTATCGATATACCACAAATAAGTGGTATTTGCTTGAGTTTGATCTAAGCACAATTCGATTGTTGATTCATCAGGCATTACACAGTATGCTGTATCAATTGGCAAAAGTTCAGGTGTGTCAGGTTTATCAATAACTTCAACCTCAAACCCATCTGACTGTAAAGACACACAACCATTGACGACTACTTTCAGAGAATAAATACCATTATGGCTTGATGTAGCCGGAAAAATAACCGGTTCTCTAGCCTCAGAGGTATAACCATGTGGTCCTGTCCAAACAAATTCTGCATTCGGTCCGTAATTTGATATCAATTTCATTTCAATTTTTCCTCCTTCACATACCTTACTTGTACCTGTAATAATTGGTTGGTTTGGTCTGGCAAAAACCAAAACCTCGATTTTATCAGCCAATTCAGATACACATCCATTCTCTTCAACATAAACCGAAAATTCCCCGGTTTTATCAATATTTGCAAAAGGTATTATGAAATAGGGCTTTTTGGTATCAAACTCGCCATCCTTTGGCGTAACCCAATGAAATATCACATCATTATTATACGTACCACCTACAAATAATTTAATCGAATCCCCTTCACAAACAACATTGTTTTCAGCTTTTAATTCCGGAGTTTCCGGCTTTTTGTTCACATCTACTTTTATCTCCTTTTGTTTAGAAGCGCAGAATCCATCACTTATTACCAGTGAGTACAAGCCATTGTTAATTGTATCAAAATTACATATTTCTGCAATACTATCTGACGACACAAAACCATTTGGCCCTGTCCATTGATAGTCAAATACAATATTATTTGGAAATACAGAGGGATAAAATTTAACACATTCGTTCTCACCAATACAATTGGAAGCGTCATTGCTCAGAGCTGTAATCCTTGGTCTCCTTTTGACTTCAACCGAAGTAGAAGAATAATACTCGCAAGAGGACTTAGTTGTTACCAGCAATTTGTATTCTCCTGCCATCGAAGCTATGAACTTTGGATTTATTACATTTGAGATATATCCATTGGGTCCTGTCCATAGATACTGTGCATCCTGAATTTCGGGAGCATATAGGATGACCGTATCCCCTTCGCAAACCGGTCCATTATTGGAAGCTTCAACATTATAAGCTCCTTCCACCCGTATCCTTGTTACTTTAGAAGTGTCCGAATAGCAATTTCCATTTTTTACAATCACACTCCATTCACCATTGTAGTCAGTATTTGCATCTTCAATCACGAGTGTATTTGATGTTTCGCTTTTAAATAGAGAACCATCGTGATACCAAACATAATTATCCGCATTGGTGATATTATTGACTGAAAATACTATATCATTACCTTCACAAAATAATGTATCGTTTTCGACTTCGGGAGTCATTGGACGAGGTAGCACTATCAACTCCACTCGCGCCGTATCAGAGCAAATATCATTGCTTACCGCCAGATAATATGTTCCTTGATTCAATGAGCTCACATTGTCAATAACAGGTGGGTTTTGCTGATTATTGTCAAAACCATTAGGTCCCCACCAGTGATATGCAGTTCCGGTTGAAGATGTCTGCAATTGAAATACTTCACCTTCGCACAGACTTACAAAAACCTTATCTACTTCAGCCACCGGTTGTCTCAAAACCTCTACAGAAAAAGCATTTGATGCCAATGATTCACAATTTGAACTTTTGACCACAACATAATAATTGTGTCCTCCCTGAGTGGGTGTCAAAACAAAATTGGCGGTATATGTTGAGTCGATTATAGTTCCGTCCGGATATGTACCTTCATACCAATAATATTTTACCGAACTTGAATATGTATTAGTCTCCAACATTATTTCTTCATCAGAACAAATTTTAGTTTTGCTCCCTGTAAGTACGGGCTTGCTCAATTCCTCGAATGAAACCTCAACAAAACCGGTACTTTGACATCCGTTTAACCCTGTTGCTGTCACTGAATAAGTACCGGAGAACGTAGCATCAGCATTTGGTCTTATCGGATTTTCCAAATTTGATGCAAAGCCCAAAGGGCCACTCCAAGCTATAGTCCATGTCCCGTCCGGTTCATCAGGCAGATTGGCAAATAGTTTTAAGGTATCATGATAGCAAATTCCGGCCTTATATGTTGGTTGCAATGGTGCTAAGTCTATCTTTATATTCAAACTACAAGAATCTACCAAACCGGCTTTATCCCAAACATAAAGCGTCACTTTCTCAGTATTGCCTGATTGAGAACAATCAAATTCATCAGGAAATACTTCCATCGAATCGATTGCACAATTATCAAAACTATTGAACCCAATGCTATCCGGATTCAATTTGGTTTTTGACACACCGTTTGGATTCACAAATAAGACAAAAAACTCTTCACATACCGCTTTTGTAGCCTGAGTGTCCACCACCTCAACTTCAAACGAACAAGTATCTTTATTGTCAGTGCCATCGTTCAAAATATAATGCACTGTCGAGATTCCACCGGCAAAATCAATAAAATGCGGGATTGAACTATCTTCAAATGAGCTCATATTTTTTTGAGTAACTCCGTCAATATAGTATGACAAATCCAACTTTTCGTATTCCAATGTCAAAAACATCTTACTCACCCCGTCATTGTCTCCATCGTCAGCGACGAGATTATCATCACAGGGATTTATACTATTTGTGCCGATTACAGGTCTGGCAGTGAATGTAATCACACCATCACTCACCCATTGGCTTAAGCTGGAACTATCGAGTTTTATCGTAGTAAATGCCGGACTGGTACAACTTCCCGCTATAGTATTATCATTGGCATTTGAAGTATTGCCCAATACTACTCCATCTTCACTCAATATTTCAAAATACTCATCAGCTTCATCTATATCCCCCAGTATCTTTATTTTCAAAACAGGATTAAGCAAAATTCCATCATGCGAAATGTTTTCAAAACCAAATACTTTGCTATTTACCACAAATTTGCTTAAATCTGTATTGTAGTTGAATACCAACAATGCTTCATTTGCATTAGCAGGTATTGTTTTTGTAAAACCAAAAGTAGTAGAGCAATTATCGCTAACGTCAATATCCAAAGGAAGTGCTAATCTGACACTGCATGTATCAACTGCCAGATCAACTTGTACGTCTTTTGGGCAAACAATATCCGGTTTTTGATTATCGATAATATTGATATGCTGTGTACAAATCGCTTCATTATTACCACAATCCAATACTTTATATGTCAATAAATGATTCCCGATTGACAAAAGAGTATAGATACTCTCTCCCCCTCCTATCCACTCATAAGTACCCTCATCAATCTTAAGGTCGTATCTCAAAGAATTGGGATTATCTCTTGCATAAAGCAAATCCACGGTTAAGGCACTACCACCACAAATATCATTTATAGACAAATCACCGTAACCAACTATTTGGTTAGGAATCAATGTCAAAGTCAAAGAGCCATCCAATATCCAACTCTTGAATTGCTGTAAAGAAATCTTATCCGCTATATCCATTACCAAACGGGAGCATTCAGTATCGATTTGATCCGTAGTATCAAGGACGACTCCATTTTCCCCGTATATCACAAAGTATTCTGTTTGACCATTTGCATCCAATTTATTAAAGTCCAAAACCAGTGACATTATCTCAACGGCATTTACTTCATTGGGATTGAATGGACCAATTTCCAAGACAACAGGGTCAACGGGAATAGTTTTACTCCCTTGCACAGGTGAAGTAATGGGTTTGACTATATGCTTACTGACCTCAATATTGGATCCTGCACAATTGTCAGATGCATCCGGCATAGACAATCTTACATTGATATCGCATTCATCATTTGGCAATATATATGCCGTATCTCTTGGACAGGAATTGATCTCCGGTTTGACAATATCTACTATTGAAAATCTTCTTGTGAATGTCAAAGTATTAAAACATCTGTCAAAAAATACGAAATCAACGTCCTTGTAATACAAAACCGTATCACTGGAACAAGCCAATGTATCAGGCAAATCAAATGTTACCGTCTCCCCGGGATATGTACTCCTGTCTCCGGGAGTATAAGTTCCGGGCACCCATGCAACTTGATATACTTTATTGCAATTATCAGTAACTTGAGCATTTCCCTTATTATCAATCCAATCATTGAATGCCTCCTCAAATAATACATTATCATCACAACTCAATGTGATATTTGAGGGTTCATGCACCACAACAGGATAGATACTATCTACAACAGTAATGTCTTGAGTTTTTGTTGTACTATTTCCACAGGCATCGGTGATAGTCCATGTCCTCAATACATGATACTGGCATCCTGTCCCAATTTGTTCGTCATCATGAAAAACAGATGTATTTTGATCACAATTATCAAAAATATTCGCCGGTGTTCCCGTTATATCAAAATCCTCTACTTCGGTACATTCTACTTCCATATCCGCAGGCACATCAAATTCAGGTGCAATAGTATCTATTACCGTTATTATCCTTGAGTGAACGATATAGTTCCCACAATCATCATCCGCTTCCCATTTTTGTTCAATTGTATAGTTGTAATATCTACATGAATCGGGATTATCGCTTTTGTCAATATCTTCTTCGCTAAACAACACTATCAAATCCCCCTTACATTCGTCATAAGCTGCGACATCAGGTCGGGGAATATCAGCGGAACAATCAATTGTAGTATCCTGAGGCAATTCCGAAAAAACAGGTGGCGAATCATCATAAGACTTGTATATTACAGGTGGATAAGTATGTGATTTTCCGCATTCATCTTCAGCTGTAAAATTGACTGTAACAGAATAGTCACAATAATTTTTTGCAGATAATTCATAGGGTTTGTCTCCAACCGTTTCAAATGCTCCTCCACCCTTATTGTCACTCCAGTTAAACCTCCAAATTATATTCGCAGAGTCGGTACAATTATCCACTACTCTTGCTCCTCCTCTATCATCAATCCAAGCTTCGAGTATCGAATCCGCTTCACTATTGCAAACTATTTCCAAGGACTTAGGACTTTTGGTAAATTCAGGCCTTGAATTGTCATAGGTGGAAAAAACAGCAGAAAAAGTATCAACAGCATAATTGTCATATTGGTCTTTTGCAGTAAAACTAACAGAAACGCTTTTGGTATTTCCGCAATTTTCATTAACAGATTGATTAAACTCCGTTTCGGTCTCTTGCAATGTTTTGTCTGCTATATATATGACATCGACACAATTATCGATTGCTACCATTCCTCCGTGATTATTGTACCAATTGTGTAGCTTGGTACTGATTGTGTCTTCATCAGTTTCACAAGTATATGATTCATCTTGAGGCTGTACCATTATCACCGGTTTAATAGTATCAACAATCTCTATGTTAAAAGAAAAATAATCAACATTATCTTGGTCATCAAGCGCTTTGTAAACGACCAAAATATTCTGACCTGCACTCACATTTTCACCCATTGTATAGTCATTGCTGATACTGTCAACATCGAAAGATACAATTGTAGCTCCGATAGTTGAAGTCACAGTTGGAGTATTGGGATGTCCCCAATCCAACGATACCTCACAATTGGAATCCACGAACAAAGTATCAGGTCCTGTATAATCAAAACTAAATTGAGCTAATGAGGAGCCAAAAACGAACACCATAAAAATAATAACGGTAGCCACTCTAATTGTGAATTTTGTCATCATACTGTTTTTTTTATTTGATATCTGTGCGAAAACAGACACTATTAGTTATCCTTGTCTCTAATGATTGCATCAAAGCTATCAAACGCTACATCAAACCTCGATAATATTTTATTTTTTTTCAAAATCTCCATTGTTTCAAATAAATCGGGACCTTTTGTAGTCCCTGTAACGGCAATTCTCAAAAGAGGAAAGATATTACCAAAACTCAATTCATTGGATTCGATATGGTTTTTTATCACACTCTCAATTTCACTTTTACTAAAATTTTCCAATGATGCAAGCTTTTGTTTTATAGCCTTGACATGAGTGATATTAGGCTCTTTCCATTTTTTTCGAATTATTTTTTCCAAATATTCAAAATCATCTGTGAAAAAGAATTTTCCTGCTTCCAATATCTCAGGCAAAAGCTCTATTCTTGGCTTCATCAAAGCACAAACTCTTTCCAAATATTTGTCGTCAACTGCATAACCCGCCTCTTCAACCAAGGGCTTAACAAGTTTTGCAATCTCCTCATCACTTTTTTTCAAAATATATTGTTGATTAAACCATTTCGCTTTGTCTATATTGAACCTTGCTCCCGATTTCACTATTTTTTCCAATGAAAATGCTTGTATCAGCTCATCCAAATCAAACATCTCCTGCTCTGTTCCCGGACTCCAACCCAATAGCGCCAAGAAATTGATTGTAGCTTCGGGTAAAAATCCAAATTCTTTAAAACCGGTAAAACTATCTTCGGGATTATCGGAAATCCAACTCATCGGGAATACGGGAAAGCCAAACTTTGCCCCGTCCCTTTTGCTGAGTTTCCCTTTGCCAACAGGCTTCAATATCAATGGCAAATGAGCAAACTTTGGCATTGAATCTTCCCAACAAAGATAATTGTACAACAAAACGTGGTGAGCTGTGCTTGGCAACCACTCCTCCCCTCTTATCACATGAGTAATTTTCATCAAATGGTCATCTACGATATTGGCGAGGTGATAAGTCGGCATACCATCCGTTTTCAACATTACTTTATCATCGAGTTCATTGCTATTAAAGCTTACTTCCCCTCTTACCATATCCTTAAAAACTATTCTTTTGTTCTCCGGAACTTTGATTCTAATCACATACGGTATGCCTTTTGCGATCAATTCAGCACTTTTATCCTTTCCCAGTACCAAACTATTGTTCATATTCATCCTTGTAGAATAATCGTATTTTGGAGAATGAACCCCCGTGGATTTCATATCTTCCCTCCATTTGTCCAGTTCTTCCGGAGTATCGAATGCATAATAAGCAAAATCCATAGAAACCAATTTCTCTGCATATTCCTTGTATATATCTTTTCTTTCACTTTGTCTATAGGGTCCAAATTCACCACCGGATTCAGGACCTTCATCAAATTCAAGCCCAAGCCATTTCAATGATTTTTTTATATACTCCTCAGCTCCCGGCACATATCTTGTTTGGTCGGTATCTTCTATTCTCAATATAAATGTACCATTATTCTTTTTTGCAAAAAGATAATTGTACAATGCTGTTCTCACCCCTCCGATATGCAGTGGTCCTGTCGGACTTGGAGCAAACCTCACTCTAATATTTCCCATATTCTCTTAATTGATTATATTTATTTATTTAACAAATCACAAACCCACCAAAACAACTTAAGTTTAGCAGGACAAACAAAGATAACAAACATATTTAGTGTCTGCAAGAAAACACATCAAATTTTGAATTGATTCTTTGTAACTTCGTTAAGATTTTTCACAAGTGACTGATAAGAAATGACAACCACGGGAGATATAAGAATATTCAAAAGCCCCCCGGATAATTTGAATATTTCCCAATATTTTTTGGAAAATGCGGAATAAAAATATATATTTGTTCTGTATATAACGTAGTTAGCCACAAGGTGAAAACACAAAAATTAGCAATAGTCTTGAAAAGATAACAATCTGAATAATGAATATTAGAATAACTAAATATGTTGATTTAAGAATATTATTCTTAATAATTATAGTCCTATTATCCAACCATTTAAAAGCTCAAATAAATATATCGGGAAAGATTGAAAATAATTTAGGAGAACCAATTGAATATGCAACAATTCAATTGCTTTTTGATTCGGTTTACAATCAATCGGCTTTGAGTGATTCTCTTGGAAAATACAAAATAAATGCTTCAAAAAAAGGCAATTGTGAATTACTGGTAAATATGTTAGGCTATTTACCTACACATAAAAAAATTAATCTTAAAAAAGATACAATTGTGAATTTTATATTGAAAGTTGATACCAATATTCTTAATACCGTAACAATTATAGGAAACAAAAGTCTAATAAAATCAGAACCCGACAGACTTATTGTTAATATTAAAGGAAATATTGAAACAACAGGAAAAGAAACAACCCAAATTTTAAAACAATTGCCAAGTATTAATTTATCAAATAATTCGTTAAATATGTTTGGTAAATCTTCTGTTGTTGTTTACATAAACGACCGTATTGTAAGGTTGAGCGGACAATCTTTATTAAGTTATTTAAACTCATTTCCACCCGATATTATCAATAATATAGAAATAATATCCTCACCACCGGCTAAATACGATGCCGAAGGAAATACAGGAATTATTAAAATTAATACAAATAAAAATATACAACCCGGTTGGAAAGAATATTTTACTACTGCATATATTAAAAACACGTTTTCTTCGGGAATTTTATCGGCTTATATTAACTATACAGGCAAAAAAATGTTTTTTGAAGGAACTGTAAGCGGTGGAAAATATTCTTATCTCAATCAAACAAACTATTACAGCTATTTCCCTGATGAAACCGTAACAACTTTTAATCCTAAAAGATGGAATTATTACGGAGCAAAAACCAAACTAACTGTTGGTTATGATTTTAATGAAAATAACAGCTTAATAATTGATGCACAAATCCCATTTTATAACGAAAGAAACATTTCAGACATTGAAAACAGAACAGACTTTATCAACCTAGAAAACAATAAAACGGATTCAACTATTTTTTCAAACGGGCAAACAATTTCGAATAGTTATACTTACAATTCCGAAATATTTTTTAAACATAAATTCTCAAACAAAAAATCATTTTTAACAGTAAGCACAGCTTATTTAAATAATTTAACGACAAACGATAGAGTTTTTAGTTCTACAACTCAAACAAACAATATAAGTTCTATTACCGAGAATTACAAAACAGATGGTAATCAGAATTACAAAATTTTAACATCAAAAATGGATTTATCGTTTCCTTTATTGAGTTTTACAGCCAATGCAGGAGGAAAACTTTCATTTATAAATATAGCTTCAAACAGTAATTTTTATACGATTATTAACGATAATAATTTGTTAGATAGCAGTCTGTCAAATGAATATATTTACGATGAAAATATACAATCATTATATTTTAGTTTAAAGAAAAATATACAAAAATTGAGTTTTAAAGCAGGTTTGAGAGCTGAAATAACAAATACAGTCAGTAATTCAATTACCAATAATGATACGCATAAAAATAATTACTTAAATCTGTTTCCGTCAATCTATATTTCTCACAAATTAAATAATAAAAACAGAATAACATTTAGTTACACTAAACGCATAGAAAGGCCACCTTATCAATATTTAGACCCTTTCAAATGGTATATTACAAAGTATGATTATGCAATGGGAAATCCGTTTTTAAAACCATCCTATATAAATAATTACGAGTTAAAATATTTGTATAGAAACTCTTTTAGTGCAAAAATATATTTTACCAGTCAGAATGAAAAAATAGGGAGATATGTAATTCTTGATTCACTAAATATTAAAAATCAAATACAAAAAGCAGATAATTTTTTAAATGTAAACACATATGGACTAAACATTTATAAACTATTAAAGTTTAGAATATGGATTGAAACAACTTTGCAAGGCGATTTTTCGTATTCCGAATTTATTTCAAACAAAAAAGAGTTTGAGAGTATATCGGGAATAAACGGCACTTTTTTAATGAAAAATACAATATTCTTAGAAAACAAATATCAATTACTTTGCAATATTGAAGAAAATATCCCCGGTTTATACAATTATAGAACAATGGGTAATTCTTTTCAATTAGATATAGGATTAAACTACATTCTAAATAAAAAAGGTGTTGAAATTCGATTGTTATTTGCTGATGTATTTAAAACAGCAAATCCTGAATACTATTATGTAAGCGGTGGAGTAAAACAAACATATAAAAACTATTTCGATACAAGAATGTTTAGAATAATGTTGACTTGGCGGCTTGGAAATTGGTTTAATAAAACAATGGAAAAACCTTCATCATCAAATACCGAAGAAAAGCAAAGATTGTAAAATGAAATATTTTGAATTGAGAAAAAAAACGACAATAACAAAACCCAGTGGCTAACAAGCCGTATGACAGCATAGCCGACTATCGTCAGGCTACGCTGCATACGGCGAGACCGTTGGCATTCATTAAAAAAAGACCGTGAGTAAAATAATTGAGAATATAAAAAAACATATTAATGTAAGTCCGGAATTGGAGAAAGAGATTTTATCCAGCTTTAAAGTTGAAGAACTAAAACGAAAGGAACTCTTTATTCGAGAAGGACAGTATAATGTTTCTTTGGCATTTATACAATTGGGAATTTTAAGATGCTTTAATTTAAAAAACGGAAAAGATATTACAAACGATTTTTTCTTTGAAAATACTTTTGTAACTGACTATGGTAGTTTAATTGAAAATTTTCCTGCAAGACAAAATTTTGAAGTAATTGAAAATTCAATTATCCAAAAAATTTCAAGAGATAAACTATTAGCCTTAACAGCAAAATTCCCTGAATTAAAAACTTGGGGTGCAAAAATGGCTGAAACACTTTTTACACAGTCTCTAAAAAAACAATCGTCACTTAAATCTGACAGTCCAGAGGAACGATACATTTCAATCCTTCAAGAAAAACCTGAAATCATTCAAAGAATTCCACTTTCCCTTATTTCCTCATACCTTGGAATAACGCAAGTTCATTTAAGTAGAATTAGAAAAAATTTGAAATAATCACTTTTTAACATTTGTTAAAGGATTTCACTTCTAATCGTTTCACTTTTGCATTGTAAAAAATATTAATAATTAAAAACAATGTAAAATGAAAGTCTTAAAATTCACATTAGTAATTGCAATATTACTGCTAACTACTCTAACAAGTGTAGCCCAAGAGCAAAATCAAAAGAAAAAAACAAAAGGTTTAATATACCTTGAAGCTGACCCGTTTGCCTATATAAACAAAGGGTATTCTATACATCCAGGTTATGAAAATTGGGGATTTAGGTTTGATTTAACTTTTGTAAAAGTAGATTTCCCTAAAAGTTTTGAAGAAAATTTCTACGGGACAACAAAATTTGATTTAGTAACTCATATTAATGGTATTAAAATTGACTACATTGGAAAAAGAGAAAATTGGACAAAAGGATTTTTTGTAGGAATAGATATGAATTATCAAACATTAAATTTCAAGCATAGGGAAACTAACCAAAATAAAAATCTTTACGCATTCAATATAGGTTTGAGAACAGGATATAAAATAAAAATTTACAAAGGTTTTTATATAACACCTTGGGGAGCAGTTTGGAAAAATGTTAATGGTATTCAAACCTATAAAATACAAAATGATGAAGTTTCAACAAATCAATGGGATTGGTTGGTAACACTACACTTCGGATATTCAATAAATCTTTAAACATAATGAACACATTAATAATCATAGTAAATCCAAATACAAACAGTTTTTCATTTGGAATTGCAAACAAATACAAAGAAATAGCCTTATCAAAACATCATCAAGTAGAGATACTTGATTTGTACAGGGAACGTAATCAACAAACTTTTCATTATTTCATAAATACAGAAAAAACAGAAGTAACGAAAGAAATGAAATATTTTCAAGAAAAAATAAAATGGGCAGATGAGTTAGTTTTTGTTTTTCCTATATGGTGGGGAAGTATGCCTGCCATATTGAAAAACTTTTTTGATTGGAATTTCAATAGTGGTTTTGCCTTTAAATATGTAAATTCAAGACCCAAAGGATTGCTTAATGATAAAATAGTTAAAGTGTTTACAACTGCTGGAACACCTACTTTAATATACACATTGTCAGGGGCAAAAAGAAGATTAAAAAATACGCTTAAAAAACAAATTTTTGAATTTTGCGGGATGAAACTTGTAGAATTTAATCTATTTGGCGGTATGAATACTAATAATGTGAATACACAAAAAGTATTAGATAGAATAAGGTAAAAAAATAACTAAATGCCAACAAAATGTATAAGTAATGGCGAGAAAAGTGCAAACCTCAAAGTTTGTGCTTTTTTTGTATATTTGTGCTAAATGAAAGGTATGTGTATTTTTAGTCGCCACTACTCATACATAAACCGTTATCGAGCATAATGACCCGTCCTGAATAAAGATATTAATAAAAAAACTAATGATATGTTTAAATCTATGATTCAAAAGAAATTAGGCTATAAAAATTTCAAAGCATCAAAAAACATTAATATTTTAACTACACATATTCAATTCGATTGTCTTTAACCTTATTAATCAATAGTAATGAAGTATTTATTAATATATTTTTCTTTATATTCTTTTATATGTATAAATTTGAATGGTCAGGAAATTATAACGCCTGAAGAACAAATTGGACAAACTACAATTCAAATATCTGGAGTTAAAAATAACAATAAAACTATATATGGTAGTGGTTTTATCTTTAAATTCTCTAAGAATAATATAGATAAAATATTTTTAGTGACAAATAAACATGTAACTACAAATTTAAAGTCCATGACTCTAGTGTCAAGTCAAGCATACTCTTTCAGGCCAAGTATTCGTTCTTTTTGCCGATAACTGCATTAATAATTTCCACCATAGCTACGGCTATGATGAAAATTATATGCTTTGTTCTCGACAAAAATAACATCAACTTACCCGAAACATTACACTTGACTTGACACTAGTTTTTAATAAAACAGAAAAAAATAAATGCAATTATAATAAACATATAGAGTTTAAAATAAGAAATCCTATTTGGATAAATCACCCTGATTCAAGTATTGATTTATCAATATTTAATATTGAACCTTTAATTAAAAAATCAAATTTAGCTGGGAAGTCTATATTTTTTAAAGCAATAGATAAATCCTTCATTCCAATTGATTCAATTTGGCAAACTTTTTCTTTTTTGGAAGAAATTATTATGTTTGGTTATCCAAGAGGTATTAGAGATACATTTAATAATAGTCCGATTGCAAGAACAGGTTTTACAGCAACTCAACCTAAATTAGATTATCAAAGTAAGAATGAGTTTTTAATTGACATAGCAGTTTATAAGGGTTCTAGTGGCTCACCTATTTTTTTAAAAAGAGAAAGGTTAAATAAGCTGAGAAATAATAATATAGTTAACTTAAGTATTAAAAAGGAATACTATTTTGTTGGTGTCTTATATTCTGGATCTTGTTACAATTTAAAAGGAGAGAAAATTGTATTTAAAACAATCGACAAATTAAAAACTAATTCTAATTCCCCAAAAATTCTCATTAATTTAGGTAATGTAATTAAAACCACTGAATTATTAGGATTCTATAGTTTAATATTTGATTAGTAAATAGTGGTTTAAACGATAAAATACAAATTTCTAACCATATTCAATAAATAATTATGATGATAGAAGTATTATGTGATTAATTAGTATTAGTTAAATTTAAGGAAATCTACAAATATATGTATGAATTAATACGCACGATAACATTAGATATAACAGCATAGCCGACTATCGTCAGGCTACGCAGCATACGGCGAGACCGTTGTGGTGCATTAAAAAAAACATAAATCGGATAAAATACGGATACTATTTGGATATTTAATAAAACCAATTTACTTTTGTATTCAGATAATATACAGATAACAAATGGATAAATATATAAATAAACTAAATTTTGGTTTTCAAACAAACCAGAAAATTTTAAATCTTATTTCCCAAATTGATTTATACAAGGGGAAATGGAATATTATAGAGAGACAAGAAAATATCTACCTTAAAGAATTAAGAAAAATTGCAACAATTGAAAGTATTGGCTCATCAACACGAATTGAGGGAGGAACCTTAACCGACAAAGAGATAGAAGAGCTTTTGAACGACGTTAAAATAACAAAACTAAAAACAAGAGACGAGCAAGAAGTTATTGGATATTATGATACTCTGGAAATCATTTATGAAAATTATGATAATATTCGCTTGTCTGAAAATTACATCAAGCAATTGCATCGATATTTGCTAAAATATAGCGATAAAGACACTAGACACCGTGGAGAATATAAATCACTTTCTAATAAAGTTGTTGCAAATTACCCCGGCGGAATACAGAAAGTTATTTTTAACACAACAGATGTTCATTTGGTTCAAAATGAAATGAATAATTTAATTATTTGGACAAACGAACAATTTGAAAAAGGCGAAATACATCCTTTGATTATTATTGCAAATTTCATCTATGAATTTTTATCAATACATCCTTTTCAAGACGGAAACGGAAGACTTTCTAGATTATTGACAACACTTTTATTGCTACAACGAGACTATATGTTTATTCAATATGTTTCATTTGAAAACTTGATAGAAAAAACCAAAAAGGAGTATTATCAAGCATTAATGGAAGGACAGAAAAATCGAAGTAAAGAAAATGAGAATATATCAAAATGGACTTTATATTTTCTCGATAAATTAAGTATGTTAACTCAAAGGCTTGATGCAAAATATAATGTATATAAGTCAAAGGGCGGATACTTAAACGAAAGACAGAAGTATATAAAAGAATACTTAATAAAAAATCAGCCTTTAAAAATATCAGATATAGCAAAAAGATTTGAGAATATCAATATCAATACAATAAAGAAGGACTTGCAGTATATGAAAAAGGAACAGATAATCCAAACCCTTGGTAAAGGAAAAGGAACTGTGTATTTAGTTAAAAAAGAAAAATAACGCACCACAACAAGCGATGAGCACAGCAGGATTGCTATCGCTGCACCCGCCGCATATCGCAAGACCGTCAGACTGCGCAAAAACCTAAAAACAAGCAAAAATCACATATTAACAAATTTGGATATATCAGGATAAATTTGTATCTTGTAGTCTAAAACAAAAGGCAAAAAGATATGGATTTTATACAAGGGATAAGTAGAAATCAGCTATTTTTGATGAACTTGGATGGGCATGTTTCTAAAGATTCTTGGGCAAGAATAATAGATTTATTTGTAAACTTAATGGATTTAGAGAAACTTGGATTGCAAGCTCAGGAATAAGTGTACAGCCAATAAAAAAGGAAGACTTATTGAAAGAAGTATATATCAAGATGTTTTGGAAGAAAATAAACAAAGAGTAGAATCTAATCCTAATTAGTGCCTGGTGAAAACAGGCAATTTTTGAAATTCAGATAATTATTGATCAGATTTTGGCTTTTTTGCAATGATTTGATGCCTTTGTATCAATCACTTGTGAAAAAGGCTAAAGATGACAATAAGAATCAATTTCAAATTTGATGTGTTTTCGACCAGGCACTAATTACTATAAATTGAGACAACAAGTCACAGAACATCAATTTGGAACAATGAAAAGGCCGTGGGGCTTCACCTACACTCTGATGAAAGGCAAAGAGAATGTGCTCACAGAAGTCAATCTCATGATGATATGTTACAACTTAAGGAGACTTATGTCCATTTTTGGAATAGATGAGTTGAAAAGAAGGTTAAAAGACCTTTTTTACCCTTTTCTAACCCTGTGGTGTATAAATAGCCCCCTCAAGAGGTTAATTTTTCCAAACTTTCTGGCGCTTCATGCTCGATGTCAGAAAAGTATTTACTATTTCTGATTTTTATAAGTGAGTTTGTGCGCAGACTCCCGTTGGCAACAATAAAAAATCACGAAAAAATATACCAAATCGGGAACTTTTTATTATCTTTGTATTATAAATGAATGAAAAGTGAGAGTTATATCGAGAAAAACGTTAAGAGAATTTTGGGAAAAACACGCAGATAGTGAAGAACAATTGAAATCTTGGTATCGTGAAACAGAAAAAGCACGTTGGAAAAATATTAACGAATTAAAATCGGAATATCCAACAGCGAGTATTTTAAAAGACAACAAAATAGTATTTAATATCAAAGGAAATAATTACAGATTGATTGTAAAAATGAACTTTGAATTTCAAATATCGTGGATACTATTTATCGGAACTCACGCAGAATATGATAAAATTAATGCAAACGAATTATAATTATGAATATTAAGCCAATAAAGAACGAAAAAGATTATCAACAAGCACTCAAACGGCTTGAATTGCTTTTTGATGCGAAAAAAGGAACAGAGAAAGGAGATGAATTGGAAATCCTTTCAATTTTAATTGATAAATATGAAAGTGAGAATTTTCCAATCGGAATGCCTGACCCAATTGAAGCAATTAAGTTCAGAATGGAACAAATGGGAATGAAACAAAAAGACCTTGCAGAAGTTGTGGGTTTTAAAAGTCGAGTAAGTGAAATTTTGAATAAAAAGAGGAAATTGACTTTGGAAATGATTAGAAAAATAAGTGCTTCTCTTCATATTCCGACAGATGTTTTAGTTCAAGAATATATTGCGGAATAATAAATACTGTTGCCAATAAAAAATATAGTATATTTGGCAGATAGTGCTAAACCCAAAGATGAGAGCGTTAAATAAACATAATGCAAACCCGAAAATTAAGTGCGTTGAAATGCCAAACGCACCATATTTAAACAGTTAGCTTTAATAGAAATTTGGTATAGTGTGAATTAAATTATTGAAAATAGAATAGGGAGGATAAATTTAGAATTATTACATTTTGATACTTTTTGTAATCTTTCAAGCTTTTTACAAGTAATTGAAACTATGGAATCAAATCATTATAAAAAATATCAAAATCTGAAAAAGAAATATTGGATTTTTATAAAATTGTCTATTTTCTTGCCGACACTATATATAAGTTTTTATTACCTTAGCATTTTGAAAAACCAAGGGTAATGAACACAAAACAATCAATAATTGATTTGGTACAGATAGCATATAAAAAAGGAATACGCAAAGTGGTTTTTTCCAGCGGTTCCAGAAATGCTCCACTTATCATTGCATTCAATGAATTTGGTAAATTTGATACCTATTCGATTCACGATGAGAGAAGCGCTGCATTTTTTGCCTTGGGAATGGCACAACAAACGGGTGAAACCGTGGCTATTGCCTGCACATCAGGATCAGCAGTACTTAATTATGCTCCGGCAATAGCAGAAGCCTATTATCAAAGAATTCCATTATTGGTAATTACCGCTGACAGACCATTGGAATGGATTGACCAAGGAGAAGGTCAAACTATGAGGCAAGCACATATTTATAATAATTTTATAAAAGACAGTTTTGAAATATTTCAGGAGTCAAACCACACAGATGAAATTTGGTACAATGCCAGAATGTTCAACGAAGCCATCAATCTCACTCAAATAGCTCCCCCCGGTCCCGTTCATATAAATATCCCCCTTAGAGAGCCTTTGTACAATACAAATTTTGACTTTGATAATGACAATACCAAAATAATAGACCAAATAGCTCCTCTACCGGCATTATCCGGTTCGATAATGGATAATTTGGCCGATATTTGGAATAGAAGTAAAAAGAAATTAATTCTTACCGGAATTTTACCAAAGACAAAAGGGCTAAAAGATATTTTAAAACTATTGTCCGATGATCCATCGGTAATAGTGATTACGGAGACTACTTCCAATATATACGACAATAGTTTTATAAATAATATCGATAGGTTTATCATGAGTATAAACGAGGATATGAGCGAGGAATTCAAACCCGATTTACTATTAACTCTGGGTAGCAATATTGTATCAAAAAAGATAAAAACCCTACTGAGGAAGTGGAATCCGGAAGAGCATTGGGATATAGATGAATCAGATAAGGTCATAGATACTTACAAATCACTAACTAAGCATATAAAAAGTGAATTGCATACATTTTTAAAAGAATTAAATAAAAGGAAAAACAATGTTCCAAGCACATTCAAAAATCTTTATCTGCAACAAGAAAACAAAGTAAAACTTAAGCACCAAAATTTCATACAAAATGCACCATGGTCTGACCTGAAAGCATATAGTGTAGTTATCAAACATTTACCAAAAAACATCAACCTGCAAATGGCTAACAGTACTTCTGTCAGATATGCCCAATTGATGCAATCCAAAAGTGATATTGTGTATAATTCCAACCGCGGTGTTGCCGGAATCGACGGATGCACCTCGACTGCTGTCGGTGCTTCATTGGTAAATAACAAGACCACGGTTTTGGTAACCGGAGATGTAGCTTTTTTATATGATTCCAATGCGCTTTGGAATAATTATTTGCAAGAAAATCTAAAAATCATCTTATTCAATAATGAAGGTGGAAATATTTTTAGATTTATTCCCGGCCCTTCTGAAACTAACCAACTCGAAGAGTTTTTTGAGGCAAATCACAGCATTAAGGCAAAAAATATTGCAAAAGCCTTTGATATAAACTATTTTTCAGCAAATAATCAGGAGCAATTAATAGAGCAACTCCCATTATTTTATAAAAAACAAAACAATAATAGACCCTCCCTAATTGAGATTTTTACTCCAAGAGAAAAAAATATGGAAATATTAAAAAACTATTTCAAGGCAATTAAGCTATAATATCGCTAAAATATTTTCACGATACCTATAGTAAGCTTAGCCCCCAAATTTATTTGGGGGTAATGTGTAATACGCCATTTTTGTATAGTGCGCTTTAGCGTACTTATTGATATTACCTGAACATCAAAATAGGAATTAACCCGAATTATTCATCACTTCAAATTATATATTGGGCTATATTCTTGAAAATATATGTGTTATGTTCGAAATAATGAAAAATTAATACCCCAAAATTGAGTTAACGTTTGCTTCTATCTTTATGCATCTGTTGCGTTACGAAACACTTGAAATATAATAACATATCCGCGTATTTCGATGCCTTATATCAAATTATTATCAAGATTATGATTTATAAAATGAATTATTCTTTGTTTGTTCAATGAATAAAATCATTGCATAGCCTTAGCTACGGAATTATTTTATGAAGCCGAACAAGCTAAAAAGAAACATTTTACATTCTTCAATTTGATGACAATTTGATATTAAATCTACATAAAGCTAAAAGCATGAATAATTCGGATTAACCATGTATCAACAAGAAAAACTTAAAATTTTGTGATATTCAATCACATTAAAGTATCTTTGCGCCCATGTTTTTAGAAAAATTACACGGCTGGCGCAAAAAATTTGTAATAGGACTATGGATTCTTTCCATATTGGCTCTAGTCGCAATAACTGCAATGTTCATATCATTATCAAAGGACAACCTGCCTACTTTTGAACAACTTGAAAATCCCAAATACAAATTGGCATCATTGGTTTATGATGCAAAAGGCAGGGAATTTGGAAAGTATTATATAGAAAACAGGGAAAATGTTCCTTTTGATTCGATAAACAAACATCTGGTAAAAGCACTGTTATCAACGGAAGATTCGAGATTTTACAATCATTCGGGAATTGATTTCAGGGCATTGATTAGAGTAGCTTCAAAGACAGTATTGATGCGAAAAGAAAGCTCCGGAGGGGGAAGCACAATTACTCAACAGCTATCAAAACTACTATTCAGACGACCAAATTTACGAGGCTTATCAAAATTAAAAAGGTCAATCGAAATAATCAAAATTAAACTTAAGGAATGGCTAACTGCAATTAAACTTGAAAAAAGTTATACCAAAGAGGAGATCATCGCTATGTATCTCAATAAATTTGACTTTATTTATGGTGCACACGGCATTCAGGCCGCATCAAATATTTACTTTGGCAAAGACCAAAAAGACTTGACGATTGAAGAGGCAGCAACAATCATCGGTATGCTTAAAAATCCAGCTTTGTACAATCCTAAAAGATTTACCGATATAGCAACAAAAAGAAGAAATATCGTGCTGTCTCAAATGAACAAATACGATAATATCACGGATAAACAATTGGATTCTCTTTCGACAATACCAATGGACATAAGCAATTTCAATAAAGAAAGTCATGACCTTGGACCGGCTCCATATTTCAGAATGGAGTTAACAAAATGGCTAAAGAAATTATTCAAAGAGAAAGGGATAAAAAAATCAGATGGTACGGAATACAATATATATACCGATGGATTGAAGATTTACTCTACAATTGATCTGGACTACCAAAGAAATGCTGAAAAAGCAGTTTTTGAACACATGAAGGAATTGCAAAAAAGATATTGGAAAGTCTGGAAAGGGATGAATCCTCTTAAATACGACTTAGAGAATGACAGACAGCTTGAACTTAGAGAGTTTTCTATTGAAAATAGAATAATAAATTCACAGCGATATCAAAGCCTGAAGAATAAAATGCTTTCCGGTGTACTAGGGAAAATAAAAGAAAAATTTAATGGACTTATATTAAATGAAAAAGCCTCTTTCGGACTTGTAGAGGTTAAAAACCGCAAGAAATTTCTTAAAGATTTAGTAAACGAAGGCATTGTAAAGGACTCCAGTATTGCCAAGTTAAATAAATTATTGAATAGCGATATTTGGGACGAATATCAGTCCAAATGGGATAAATTTCAGAAAACTAAAAACAAACAATTTGACACAAAAACAAAAATGAAAGTTTTTGCTTTTGACGAAAAAACAATGGAAACAGATACTGTAATGACCCCAAGAGATTCTGTAATATACCATTTAAGACATCTTCAAACAGGACTACTATCAATGGAACCGGGTACAGGAAAAATCAAAGCTTGGGTAGGAGGTATCGGATTCAAATATTTCAAATACGATCATATCAATAGTAGGCGTCAGGTTGGATCTACTTTCAAGCCCATAGTTTATGCAACGGCTATTTCCATTCAAGGATTATCTCCTTGTCAAGAATTTGAAGATATACAGTACAGCATTGTACCGGGAGAAGGAACTTTTTACTTAAAAGATGTATGGTCTCCAGCAAATGCTAATGAAAAATTCACAGGCAATAAATACAATCTTTATCAAGGACTTTTGTATTCCAAAAACTCGATTACAGTGAAGCTGGTAAAAGAATTGGGGAATATCGAAGTAGTGCGTGACTTAGCTTACAATATGGGAATCGATAAAGACAAAAAAGTAAATGGTGGTTTGCTATTGCCAAAAGTGCCTGCTATAGCACTTGGAGCAGCTGATTTGTCATTGATGGAAATGGTTGGAGCTTACGGCACATTCGCAAATGACGGAGTCTATACAGAACCGGTATTTGTCACCCGTATCGAAGACAATAAAGGTAAAACAATTTATACTTCTATTCCTAAGCAAAAAAGAGCATTGCCCTCAATGTACAATTATATCATGGTAGATATGCTTAAAAATAATGTCGCCGGCAGGTTTATGCTTGAGGGTATAAAATCAGAAATAGGAGGCAAAACCGGTACTACCAATGATTATAATGACGGTTGGTTTATGTCTATTACTCCCAATATTGTCACCGGTGTATGGACAGGAGGAGATGAAAAATGGGTTAGATTTTACACCTTACAAGATGGACAAGGTTATGTGATGTCCCGCCCAAAAGTACAAAAATACCTTTACTATCTGGAAAGGGACACAACTGTTAATCTAAATGTGAGTAAAAGATTCAAAATCCCCACTAACAAAAAGTATTTGGATTTGATTGATTGTGCAAAATACAAACAAGTCAAACCTGAAGAGGAACAAGAGATACGTCTTGAGAACAAAATCCAAATGGATGAGTTCGAGGAAGAAGAATTTGATGAAAGTGAAGATACTTTGGAAGAATAGCCTGACACTATCCTCATCCCCCAGCCCCTTCTCCTTTTGACTAAGTCTATTTTTTTGAATACTATTCTATATAAAGAAGGGGAGCGTGATAGCGATTAATCTACAGGAAAAACTATTAGCAATTAATCTTTTTTATGCATTATCGAATTAGGAGTCTTTAACTTCCGAAAGCAAATCCACTGTTCAAATACCTATACATATTTACTACAAAAAGGCATTAAACCCAGTTATATCCATACCGGTAATCAATAAATGAATATCGTGGGTACCTTCATATGTAATCACAGACTCAAGATTCATCATATGTCTCATTATTGGAAATTCACCGGTGATTCCCATGGCACCGAGCACTTGCCTTGCTTCTCTTGCAATTTTTAAAGCAAATTCGACATTGTTTCTTTTTGCCATAGATATATGTGCAGGTGTTGCTTTACCTTGGTTCAATAATGTACCTACTCTCCAAACAAGCAACTGCGCCTTTGAAATCTCGGTAATCATTTCAGCCAATTTTTTTTGCTGCAACTGAAACTGTGCTATTGGTTTACCGAATTGAACTCTTTCTTTGGAATATCTCAATGCGGTATCATAACAATCCATCGCTGCACCAACTGCTCCCCAAGCAATACCGTATCTAGCTTTATTGAGACAAGAAAGTGGTCCTCTTAAGCCTTCAACTCCGGGAAGTAAATTTTCCTTTGGTACTCTGACATTATCAAATATCATTTCTCCGGTTACGGAAGTTCTCAATGACCATTTATTCTCAATCTCGGGAGCTGTAAATCCCTTCATCCCTTTCTCAACTATAAGACCTCTAACTTTGCCATCTTCACCTTTTGCCCAAACTACACCTATATCAGCAATCGGAGAATTTGTAATCCACATTTTTGCACCATTCAATACATAAGCGTCACCATCATCGACATAATTTGTCACCATTCCACCCGGGTTTGAACCATAATCAGGCTCGGTCAAACCAAAGCATCCAATCCATTCTCCAGTAGCCAATTTTGGTAGATATTTTTGCTTTTGTTCTTCACTCCCATATCTGTTAATAGGATACATCACCAATGAAGTCTGTACAGATGCCATTGATCTTACCCCTGAATCCCCTCTTTCCAATTCTTGCATTATCACACCATAACCTATTTCGTCCATTCCTCCACCACCGTATTCTACCGGAATATTAGGACCGTAAGCACCTATCTGACCTAACTCTTTAAGTATTTTCATTGAAGTTTCATGCTTTTGGGCAGACTCTTCGATGATAGGAGAAACTTCTTGCTTCACCCAGTCTCTAATAGCATCCCTTGCCAATAAATTCTCTTCAGATATCAATTCATCTAAAAGCATATAGTCGTGTGACTGAAACATATCTACTTTTGCCATAATATTTTGTTTTATTAAAAATACCAGGCAAAGTTAAATAAATATTTTATTTCAATCACCATTTACAAAATATTATATTTATATCAAAGCAATTATTTATCATTAGTCTAAAAATGAAAATCTAATTAAACCGGCAAGAGGTGGGGACACCTTTGCCTTGGAGAGATTCCAACTCGGAACTAAAAACCCGAAACACATAAAACAAAAATAGTATCAGATAATTAACTGACTGCTTTAATAAAAAATATTAACTTTGACTTTTTATCTAACAAAATAAATGTCGTTCATATATGAAAGCGGGAAAAATAGTACTTAACAATATGGAATTCTATGGATTTCATGGAGTGCCTGATGCGGAGAGGAAGATAAAGCAATTGTTCAAAATCAGTATCTCTTTTGATTTTGATTTTACGGATGCAGCGATCAATGATGATTTGCATAAAACCATCAATTATGTCAAGGTATATGACATTTGCAAAAAAGAATTAAATAAAGAATATAAACTGATAGAGAGTATTGCTTATCAAATTGCGCATGCAGTAAAAAATAAATTTGAAACTATCAATAATATTGAAGTCAAAATAAGTAAACCTCAGGTGCAGATATCGGGAAAATTGAAAAATGTAGAAGTAGTGTATTTCCTTTAATCCACTTCTTCATAATCAACATATTCTCCTTCTTTTTCTTCCCTTCTGTCATCTACTCTTTTATTATCGGGTGGCGGAGCTATATTTTTGGGTTGGAACATAACTTTGTATGCCAAATAAACAATAAGAATTGTAAAAATTAGTTTCATTTAGATAAAATTTATATATAATATTATCACAAATATAAAATATTATTTTTCAGAATTGAGAAATATATGTTAAAATAGTTATTTTTGTTGATTCAAAATAAAAATATTTCAAATGACATTTAAAAAACTAACGAA
>JALVEE010000115.1 GCA_027008645.1 Saprospiraceae bacterium | reverse complement strand
ATTGAAAAAGATTTCAGAAATACCGTTGTTGAATGAGCTAGTGTCAAAAGATTCTGCATCTTTTTTGATACTTTTGGATATTAATAAAGAAGTCGATACTTTGGATATTGTTTCTATAACAAACAATGTTTTATCCGGCGATTTTGATCACATAGAAGAACTGAAAGTTGTTAGCCCAAAGCATATTGAAGCGGGAATTGCACAGTCAATCAAGAGTGATTTGGTCAATACCTCTTTATGGATTCTCCTTGTTTTTTCGATTGTGATTTTGCTATTTTATCGTAGTTTTAAAGCTATTGTTTATATCTCTATCAATATGATATTTACGCTCATACCTACCGTTTTTATTTTGGGTTTATATGGATATAAATTAAATATGATTATAGTTTTGATTATACCAATTGTCTCAATTTTGGCATTGGCAGACTCTGTACATATATTGACCGGTTTTCTGGATTCACCGAGACAAGGGTTTAAAGGTAAATTGCTTGATACTTATAGTAAGTTTATCGTACCGTCATTTTTAACTTCATTGACTACAGCGATTTCTTTCTATTCATTATTTTTGAATAGTACTAAAAGTGTCGCTGTTCTTGGTGTTATTACCGGACATATGGTTATGATATCCTTTTTTTTATGTTATTTGATTAGTCCTTTTTTATTAAAAGCATTAAATATTGAGTCGAAGATTAATTTTAAAATGGTTTGGCTTACGAATTGGTTGGATAATCACAAGAAATATATTTCTATTGCACTTTTTGCAATCTTTATATCAGCTGTTTTTCTATTCAATTCGCTTTCGTATAATAATGATTTTGAAATATTTTTACCAAAAAATTCAATAATAAAAGCAGATCACGATTCTATAAAAAGACATTTTTATTCTCAATCTACAGTTGATATCTTGTTAAATTTTGATAATGAAACAGAAAATAACTATATTGTTGTTGAAAAATTGGCTGGTGAATTCAGGAAATTGAAGCATGTACGATTGGTGAAAAATGCAAAAGGATTAAAACTACTATCAATTTTTTCGCCGGCGGATTTGAATGAAGGTAATAGGTATTCTAAGGAAAATGGCAAAAAACAGTTGATAAATCTGAAGGTTGATAATCCAAATAGCATAAAGTCGTTAGAAAAAAATATTATTGATATTTTGAAGAATGAAAAAGGATTTGAATACATTATCAGTAGTCCGGCGTTAGCTTTTGAAGAAGTTAACGATTCGGTTGCAAGGTCATTGATTCGTTCACTATTTGTCTCGGCATTTTTGTTATTTTTACTTTTCATAATATTGACAAAATCATTGCCCAAAGGCGTCATCGGTATTATTGTTAATATAGTACCATTGTCTTCCATTGTTTTGATATTTATTATTTTTGGTATGGATATTAATATGTTAACGGCAATTACCGGAGTTGTAAGCATAGGGTTAATCGTCGATGATACTATTCATGCATTTTATAGAAGAGCGGTACTTGGGTATGACAATCTTGAAGAATTGGGCTTTAGTATGGTGACAACAACGACAGTATTATTTGTGAGCTTTATATCCTTTGTATTTAGTGATTTTACTCCAACGGTCACATTTGGTGTGATTTCTTCAATTGTTTTTATTCTTGCTCTGATAAGTGATTTGACGATGCTACCTTTTCTGTTAAATTTAATAAAAAGAAAATAATGCTTAGTGATAAAAATTATAAATTGTTGAATGGAAATCAAGCTATATCCCAAGCTGCATTTGATGCGGGAGTTAGTTTTTTCTCTCATTATCCGGGTTCTCCCGTGAATAATATTGAGCCCGAATTGAGAAAAATAAACACTGAAAATAATGGCAATATTTTCTTCAATGATGCGCACAACGAACACATCGCCACTTTGTCTTGTTTGGGAGCTAGTTTTAGCAAGGCAAGGTCATTGGTAGTTATGAAACATGTGGGTATGAACATAGCTGCTGATCCATTGAGTTATGCCGGATATGCCGGAGTGAAAGGGGGAATGGTGATAATTGTGGGGACTGACCCGGGTGCGAACTCTAGTACAGGAGAACAAGATGTGCATTGGTATGCTAAAAGCTTTAATCTTCCATTGTTTGAACCTGTATCGGTACAAGAGGCGTATGATATGACAATAGATGCATTTGATTTGTCTGAAAAATATGAAGTGCCTGTTTTGATTTTTTTGCCAGTTGCTTATAGCTATTCTATCGAACCGGTAGTGTTGAGAGGAAAAATCGATATAGAATGTACATTTTATTTTGAAAAAGATAGAAATCGCTATATCAATGTTGGAGAAAGAGCTGTAGAAAACCATAAAAAAGCATTAGAAAAATTGGATCTTATTGCGAAGGAGCAAAATTATACTAAAACTTTTTTCAACCCTAAAGCAAGTCTGGGAATAGTTACAAGAGGATTGACATTTAATCATGTTTACGAATATATACACGAATTCAAATTGGAAGATAAAGTTCAACTTATTAATTTTGGATTGGTGTTTCCTATACATAAACAGGTTTTTTTGGATTTTATAAAAAATAAAGAAAAAATTATTTTTATTGAGGATCAGGATGGCTTTTTGGAGATTATAGCGAAGCAAGAATTTTTTAATCATTTTAATTGCAAAATACACGGAAAAAGCATATTCCCTGCTTACGGAGCGATTTCTAAGGATCAGGTTAAAAGCTTTATCAGTAAGGAATTTGATTTGCCAGGAGTAATAGATACAATCAATGCTCCCGGTATATTAGAGAGATTGGGAACTTTTTGTGAGGGGTGTCCACACAGGTCATTTTACCATGTTATTTTTGAAGGCTTGAAAGGATATGATGGGATAGTAGGAGGAGATATTGGGTGCTCATCGCTTCCCCCTTTTAAGGCTGATTGGTTATTGTGCATGAATGCAGGATTAGGTGTTTCTCAAGGAATTGCAAGTGTGAATAAAAGTCAAGTAGTAATATCTACCGGTGGGGATGGTAGTTTCTTTCACGGAGGAATGATGTCTCTTCAAAGCGCTGTTGAAAATAATATAGATTTGATTCATTTTGTATTTGATAATAAATATGTTGCTATGACGGGACATCAGTATTCACCCTCTTCAGGTACAAAATTTGATGAATCTGCATTTTTGGAGTCTATTGGTGTTACGAGGTATTATGTTTTAGACGTTACTGAAATCCAAAAAGCAATTTATTTATTAAAGCACGAAATAAAACGAAAAGGGGTAAGGGTTTTTTGGATGAAAGGAGATTGCGCTTTAATGCCAAATCCCGAGAGAGAGATGAAGAAAAAGAATATGTATTTGGACTTGCAGAATTATTTATGTGATGGTTGCTCTATTTGTTATGATGATTTTGCTTGTCCTGCAATCAATAAGAATGAGAATGATAAATTGAATATAGATTCTGAATTATGTGTCAGATGTGGAGCATGCAGGATAGTATGCCCTAATGATGCTATAAAAATAGTTGAAAAATGATTAAAAATGTACTTATAGCAGGAGTTGGTGGTCAAGGGGTAAATGCCTTGTCAATTGTGATACAAAATGCATGTTTAAATGAAGGTTTGTATTGCAAAAGCTCTATATTCAAAGGAGGTGCACAGAAACGGGGAGCAATCTACTCTTTTATTAGAATTTTTGAAAATAAAAATGATACGGTAATTAATTTTAGTGGAGAAATTGGGGGAGGTGAATTGGATGTGATGATTTCTTTGGAGTATATAGAATCATTGAGATATATCAAATATTACAATCGAAATACTGAGCTATTGATTAATCAAAATGAAGTTGCTTTTTTTTCAAAGAGATATAATACTGAATTGCGTGAAATAAATCCTGTTGAGATTTTGAATGCTAATTATAACAATGTTAGAATAGAAGATTTTTCTATGCAAAGCAAAGATTTTTTTGGCAAAGAAAAAATGTTGAACTTCGTTATGGGATTTGAAGCGGTGAAAACCGGATTATTGCCTATTGGAAAAGAAACTTTTATAGATGAATTTTTAAAGAAAAATATCGTAACCGAAAATATTAAAATTAAAATGAAAGAATATGTTGATGAGGGAAATAAATAACGGAAATAGAAGAATTGCTAAGTATTGGTACAAAGACAAACAAAAAAATGCTGTCGTGTGCAAATTATCACCTCGAAATTGCGTAATAAAAGATGGACAAATGGGATTTTGCGGTGTTAGAGGAAATGTGATTGGAGAATTGAATACCTTTAATTATGGAGTAGGGGTCGAAGCCACTATTGAGACAATTGAGACTGAAGCTGTTTATCATTTTTATCCGGGAACTAGGATATTAAGTCTTGGTAATGTGGGGTGTATGATGTCTTGTAAGTTTTGTCAAAATTGGACTACTTCTCAAGTTAAACATCTAAATAAAAATAATTTAAGATTTTATACCCCGGAGGAGATAATTGATATGGCTGTGGAGAATAATATCGGCGTGATTTCATGGACTTATAACGATCCTGTAGTCTGGCATGAATTTGTAATGGACACATCAAAACTAGCTAAATCAGCCGGGATAAAAGTACTGTATAAAACAGCATTGTATATCGAACCTGAGCCATTAGCAGAACTAATTGAGGTTGTCGATATTTTTAGTGTGTCATTAAAATCAATGAATCCCGATATGTATCGCAAATTTACCAAAGGAAGGTTAGACCCGGTTTTGAGAGGTATATTGCAAATTGCAAAATCCAATTGTCATTTGGAAATAAGTCAATTGATTGTAACCGGATTGAATGATAGTAAAGAAGATGCAAGGAAATCTGCAAGGTGGATAGTAGAAAATATAGGGGACCATATTCCACTACATTTTGTCGGATATCACCCTGCCTATAAGTACAATAAGCCTAGGACACCATTATCCGCCTTACTGTCTGCAAGGGATATTGCTAAGTCAGAGGGTATTAAATATTGCTATTTAGGCAATGTTTACCGGGATGATGTTAGTAATACTTATTGTGATAAATGTGGCTCTTTGCTGGTACAGCGTTTTGGACTTACTGTCAAAAATGCCGGTTTAAGTGAGGATAACAAATGTTTGAAATGCGGTGAGAATTCTCCTATTAATGGTATTGAGTTCAAAAGTCAATCAGGGCTAAAACCTGAAGGAATTTTGTTTAATGATGAAAAGTCATTTGAATGGAGTAGTGAGGAAAATAGCTTGCATATTATTCAGCAGCGAGGGGATATTATCTATATCAAAGTAGAAAGGGGAGGGGGTATTGAATATTATGAGTTAAATAAAGGGATTGAGCGATTAATATTGTCAAAATCAGGAAAGGAGGAGAAGTTTATTAAGATATATACTGAGAATATTGATGATATTGCAATTGTTCCGGTGTTGGATAGGGCTCATTATCCTGTATTGAATGATTCTATTGATAAAAGCAAATATATAAACTAATAGTTATGGACAAAATTACAAGATCTTTACATGCAAAAGCAAACGTTGAAAGAGACGCACCAACTGCAACCCCAATTTATCAGGCTAGTGCTTTTGAAGCCCACTCGGATTATTTTTATACAAGGAATGATAATCCAAATATCTCTGAATTTGAACAAGCGGTTGCGATTTTGGAGGAAACAGAATTTGCATTGGGTGTCACTACAGGGATGGCAGCCATACATATCGTATTGAATCTGCTTAGACCAAACCAAACCTTATTAATTAATAAGCATTTATATGGTTGTTCTTTTAAATTGTTTCAATGGTTTTGCGAGAATTTTGATATAAACTTGATCGTCGAGGATTTATCAATAAAAAACAACTGGAACAATCTGCCAAAAATTGATATGGTTTTGTTTGAAACCCCTACCAATCCATTTTTGTTTTCAATAAAAATAAAAGAATTATCAAGGTTTATCAAAGCTAAAAACGAAAAAGCACTTGTTGTAGTGGACAATACATGGGCAACACCTTTTTATCAAAAACCTTGTTCTCTTGGGGCTGATATCTCCTTGCACAGTGCTACTAAATATTTTTCCGGACATAGTGATGTGATGGGTGGAGTGATCTTGACCGATAGGAAAGGAATCTATGATAAGCTTAGAAGTTTGAGGTTTTATTTTGGTAGTATATTACCGCCATTTAGCGCATGGTTATTGAGGCGGAGTCTGTTTACATTGGAAATTAGATTGGAGAAACATCAGGAGACGACAAAGAAATTATTAGAATTTATTGAAGGAAGAGCGGAAGTTAAAAAGCTGTATTACCCTGATATTGATGGAGTGCAATTGATGGGTTATCCAACATTAATATTTTTTGAACTCGATGAAAAGTGGAAGTCAAAATATAAAGAATTTTCAGAGAATTTAAGGCTTTTTAGTACTGGGACAGGTATGGCTTGTGTTACTTCAATGGTCGCTCAACCATTTACGGGAAGTCATTCTTCTATGGAAGATGAAGAAAAATATTCCATTGACCTAACTCCTGCCTTGGTAAGATTGAGTTTTGGTATGGAAAAGGTTGATGATTTAAAAACAGATTTACAAAGAGCTTTTGATGCTATCAAATAAAGAAGAGAAATATTATTACCAAATCGATACATTACGTGCCACAATGCTTTTGTTGGGACCTGTAATTCATTCAGCACTTTCTTTTATGAATTATCCTGCCGGAGATTTATGGCCATACAAGTACGATAGAACCAATTTGTTTTTTGATGTAATTGTGTTATTTCTTCATTCATTTAGAGTACCTGTTTTTTTTGTCTTAGCAGGCTTTTTTATGGAAAAGGGACTTCGTAAATATAGTAGGAAGGTTTTGTTTATAAAAAAGCTGAGAAGGATTGGCATTCCCTTGGTATTTGGAACTTTGCTTTTGTACCCAATTATAGAATTTGGAATGATAAACGCCAAATTAGGAAGTGTAAGCATATATGATTTTTTTGATTATTTCGATATATCGCATTACAAATTTGCTCATTTGTGGTTTTTGTACTATTTACTTGTTTTTTATTTTGTGCACATAATTGTCAGTGGTTTTTTAAATGGATTAAGAGAGTGGGTTTTAGACAAAAATTTTGTTCAACTGACCTTAATTATCGTTGCTTTGATGATTGCTTCATTTTTTATTTTGATTTTTATTGACCATAATGCTTTTGACGGTGATTATGCCTTACTACCGCATATTGGTTCTGTTTTATATTTTATATTCTTTTATTTTATGGGATTTGTCGCATACAATTCAAATAGATGGTTTGGCTATCTGAGAAATTATTTCATATTATATTTCATTGTGGGTGCTATTAGTTTTATTCTATTATTGGCTAGTAGAGCGGGAGCACGAGTTGTAGAAACTGATTTTTCAATAGTAGAAAGTCTTTTATTTGTAATAAGTGCATATTCCTTTGTTTGGGGTTTCTTTGGTATGTTTGAGGTGTTGTTGAGAAAAAATAGGTTAGTAGCTTATATTGCCAAATCATCATATTTTATCTATATTGTCCATTTACCTGTTTTAACTTTGGTATTAGCCTTAACCGTAAGTTTCCAACTTAACGAATTTTCACTATTTGGGATTATTTTTACTGCAACTATATTTATATCTTATTTGCTGTATTTTGTAGCGAGTGTTATATCCGGATACATTGTAAAAGATTAATAAGCACTCATAAGGATTAATCGTTCCGTAGCTCTCTTTTGCATTTATTATCCTCACTCTAGTGTCAAGTCAAGCATACTCTTTCACGCCAAGTATTTGTTCTTTTTGCCGATAACTGCATTAATAATTTCCACCATAGCTACGGCTATGCTGAAAATTATATGCTTTGTTCTCGACAAAAATAACATCAACTTACCCGAAACATTACACTTGACTTGACCCTAGTGTCAAGTCAAGCATACTCTTTCAGACCAAGTATTCGTTCTTTTTGCCGATAACTGCATTAATAATTTCCACCATAGCTACGGCTATGCTAAAAATTATATGCTTTGTTCTCGACAAAAATAACATCAACTTACCCGAAACATTACACTTGACTTGACACTAGGGATTGATTATACAATGTGTTTTATCTTGATATATTGTTATCTAGATTTATTAATTCATAATACCAGAACTCTATTCGAAGGTGTTTTATACTAAATATCCGGGGAAATTGCTTTATTTTTATGATAAGTCGGATGAAAACTTATAACTTTGCGTAGTACAATTAATAAAACACATATATGATAATTTCCTGTATCGTTGCTAAAGCTAAAAACAATGTTATTGGTCTCGATAATAAGATGCCATGGCATATATCAGAAGATTTGAAATACTTCAAAAGGGTGACATCCGGACATAGTATTATTTTGGGGAGAAAAAACTTTGAGTCTATAGGGAAAGCACTTCCGAATCGTACGAATATCATCGTGACAAGAGACAAAGCATTCAAATGTCCCGGTTGTGTGGTGGTAAACTCAATCGAAAGAGCACTTACATACGCATTTGACCAAGGGGAAGATGAGGCTTTTATTATTGGTGGGGGACAGATATATGAGCAGACCAAAGAATATTGGGACAAGCTGTATATAACTGAGATAGATGAAAGATTTGAGGGAGATGTGTATTTTCCTGCATTAGATAGTACCGATTGGAAATTAGTATCACAAGAATGTCATAATAAATCTGACACAAATAAATACGATTTTTGCTTTAATGTATATCTAAGAAAACATCCGAGATGATAAAAGAAGACTTTTTGCACTATCTATGGAAATTGAAGAAATTTGATTTGTCAAATTTGATATCTTCCGGTGGTCAAAAGTTAAGTATAATTGATTTCGGGACATACAATACTGATAGCGGGCCTGATTTTTTCAATGCTAAAGTGCAAATTGACGATACTCTTTGGGCTGGAAATATAGAAATGCACGTTCGTTCATCTGATTGGATCAAACACAATCACCAAACCGATAAAGCATATAACAATGTAATTCTACACGTCGTATATGAAGATGATTTGAGTATCAGTACACAATACGATGTAAAAATCCCGACTTTGGAGTTAAAAAACAGGATATTTAAGAATGATCTGAAGAACTATAAACTTTTGCGATTCAACAAAGATTGGGTTTCTTGTCAAAAATTGTTTAATATTTCTAGCGGATTTTCCCGGATTAGAGCGGTTGAAAAAGCTCTGACCGATAGATTACTGACTAAATCAAGCAGGCTAAAAAATATTTTGACGAATAAAGACAATGATTGGAATGATGCTTTTTTTGTGTATTTAGCAAGATATTTTGGTATGAAAGTCAATGCAGATGCTTTTGAGATGCTTGCTGGCTCATTGCCTTATAAAACTATCCTAAAAGAAAAAGATGAACTCATAAAAATAGAAGCCTTGCTTTTCGGTCAATCGGGTTTGTTGGAAAAAGAATTTGAGGATGACTATCCGCAAAGTCTAAAGCAAGAATACGAGCACTTGAAAAAAAAATATAAGCTTAGTCCGATTCCTGTGTCTATTTGGAAATTTTCAAAGCTCCGCCCTGCTAATTTTCCAACTATAAGAATAGCCCAATTGGCAAAACTATTGTTTGAGAATACTGCAATTTTCGGTTCGATAATCAAAAGCGAAGATGTTGATAGTATAAAAAGATTGTTCAGAGTCAAGGTATCGGACTATTGGTTGAATCACTATTTATTTGATGAAGAATCAATACACAGGCAAAAATCGCTTGGGAAATCGGCAATAAATGTTTTGATTATAAATACTGTAGTTCCTACTGTCTTTTTGTATGGTCTTCTTAATAATGATGAACAATATAAGCAAAAAGCTGTAGATTATTTATCTGAAATAGCTCCTGAAAGCAATTCTATAATAAACAAATGGGCAGATATGGGGTTTAGTATAAGTTCGGCTTATGATACTCAAGCGCTACTTGAATTGAAGCAAAACTATTGCAGTAAATACAGATGCCTCGAATGTCCAATAGGCAATGACTTAATGAATAAATAATCTATGGTAAGGAATATAATTTTAAAAGTTTTACTTTTTCCGCTTTCGCTTGTGTATGGTATTTTTGCTTATTTATACGGTCTTTTGTATGAAGCCGGAGTATTAGCTTCTATAAATTTTACAATTCCGACTATTAATGTGGGGAATCTTACAGTTGGAGGTACTGGAAAAACACCCCATACCGAGTATTTGATAAATACGCTTCAACCCTATATCAAACTTGCCGTATTGAGCAGGGGGTATAAGAGAAAAACTCAGGGATTTAGAGAAGTGTTGAACGGTGATACTGTTAATGAAGCCGGAGATGAGCCTTTGCTTTTTAAGAGAAAATATCCAATGTTGAATGTTTACGTTGCGGAAAATAGAGTCGAAGGGATATCCCAAATGCTGATGAAAAGACAGGATATCCAAACCGTATTGCTGGATGATGCATACCAACATCGTGCAATCAATCCTTATATAAATATTTTGCTTACTGAATATCATTTTCCTTTCTTTAAGGATTTTTTCCTGCCGACCGGAAGATTGAGAGAATGGAGATCAGCCTATAAAAGAGCTAATATAATTATAGCTACTAAGTGTCCAATGGACTTATCTCAGGAATCAAGGGATGAGTTTATTGCCAATTTGAATCCACTTAAAAAGCAAAATGTATTTTTTACATATTACAGATATTACAAACCTTATTTCCTATATGATCCAAATCAAAGAGTAGAATTAAAACCGGATATGTCTGTTTTATTGATAAGTGCTTTGGCTTCTTCTTCCTATCTTTACAGCTATTTGGAGCAAAAGACCGATGATCTCCATTCCTTGGAATTTACGGATCACCATGTGTTTACTTTTGATGAAATGGAGAGATTTAAAGAAATATTTGATAATTTGGATAGCGGTAATAAAATAATACTTACGACAGAAAAAGATGCAATGCGTCTTGATGCACATAGAGATTTTATAATAAAAAACAAATTGCCGGTATTTGTATTACCCGTATCAGTTGACTTTCTATTTAACCAAAAGGAAGAATTTGACACGCTTATCAAAAACTATCTGTTGGAGTTTAAGTCATAGATTCATGGGCATAGAACCCACCTCAACTCTCCCTTGCAATGGAGGAAGTTGCAACTCGCAAAAGCACCTCATTTTATCCTGAAAGACTAATCTACTATTTATAGCAATTCGCATTATTTGGTATATTTAATTATCTGAATTCTGCATTGAACTCGGGTTTTAACCCAGTTTGTACTACCTGAGCAGATAATCTACAATTGTCTGTTTTCTTTCTGTCACTAACTTATACCGCCTCTAAATAAATAAGCTAAGTTCTCTATTTAGCAATTACCCTGTATTTAGAATTGTTATTTAGGCACAATAACCAGATTATTGATATTATGAAATTGCAAAGTCTTTTTATTCTTATTATCTTGATCTTTTTTTCTTGTAAAAAAGATAAGCCTGATATTGTATATGATCCAACACCGGTCGATTTAAAAATACCTGTAGTTTTTAAAGACAGAATACTGCCTCCTGTTATTCCTAAAAACAATCCATTGACAAAAGAGGGAATAGCATTGGGTAAAAAGCTATTTTACGATCCGGTATTGTCAAAAAATCATTCTTTAGCTTGTGCTTCATGTCATAGACAAGGTAGTGGGTTTACAAACAATCAAAGATTTGCGAAAGGCGTAGAGCAAAAAGAAGTAAAACGCAATACAATGCCGCTGGTAAATGTAGCGTGGAACTATTACGAAAAATACGCGTGGGATGGTCATGCCAATAGTATTGAGATTGTGGCAGAGCATACGATAACAGATCCTTTGGAGATGAATAATACTTGGGAGAATGCAATTGATGATTTGGAAAATGATGATGAATATCCTGAATTGTTTACCAAGGCATTTGGTACTGAAAAAATAACTAAAGAATTAGCTTCCAAAGCAATTGCACAATTTATCAGGACAATATCATCAGCCAATTCAAAATTTGATAAATATCTTAGAGGTGAAGCAGAACTTACATTTGATGAAAGGATGGGATATTTTATTTTTGAAGCTGAAGAGAAAGGCGATTGTTTCCATTGTCATGGAAGTATAGACAATCCGCTTTGGACAGACAATAGGTTTCATAATAATGGAATGGATGATGAATTTAAAGACCTTGGATTGGAGAATGTGACAGGTTTGAAAAGCGATAGAGGTAGATTCAGAACCCCCTCATTGCGGAACTTGAAATTTACTGCACCGTATATGCATGACGGAAGGTATGCTACATTGGATGAGGTTATAGATCATTATAGTGAAGGCTTGGTTTTTTCTCCTTCGATAGACCCATTGATGAAAAGCGCTTATAAAGGAGGAGTTCATTTGACAGCCAAAGAAAAAAAGCAGTTAAAAGCATTTTTACTCTCATTGTCCGATGACGAATTGGTCAATAATCCTGAATACGAACCCGGTAAATAGCAATTTTACAATTGTTTTTCTGCGTGATATGAAGACCTGACAAGTGGACCACTCTCTACGTGTTCAAAGCCTTTATGAAGCCCGATTTCTTTATATTTAGCAAATTGATCCGGGTGTACATATTCTTTCAGAGGAGTATGGTTGAGAGATGGTTGAAGGTATTGTCCGATTGTGAGTATCTGAGTTCCAGTTTCAACCAAATCATCCATTAGTCTATACACCTGTTCCGGAGTTTCCCCAAGACCAACCATAATACCGGATTTAGTCCTTTTACCGTATTCTCTTATTCTACGCAATTGTTC
>JALVEE010000114.1 GCA_027008645.1 Saprospiraceae bacterium | reverse complement strand
AAAAAAATAGAAAAAACTTAAAAAAAGGAGAAGGGGGCGGGGGTTGAGGTTAAAAAGAACAAAGGAGAAGGGGGCGGGGGTTGAGGTTGAAAACAGCAAAAGGAGAGGGAAAATGGTGCTTTGTCGTTTTGGATAGCTCTTATAGGTAAGCGTTTATGATTGAACTATAGTATCTTTCCAGAAAACAAAAAGCTAATCCCAAAGACCAAGCACTTTCCCACTCCCCTTCTCCTTTTATGTGAAATTCAAAAAATAGGAAAAACTTAAAAAAAGGAGAAGGGGTCGGGGGTTGAGGTTAAAAAAAAAGGGTCAGGTTTTTCTCAATCTTTAAAATTGTAAATTTTATCGAAAATGTACCAAAGACTAAATAGTTTAAGTATATTTGTGTGTGATTTATTATAAACAAAATATTTTATCTGCTTTTTTATTATCTTTTGCTATTCTTGCATTGATGGGTATTGCCTCTTGTAATAAGCAAAACAAACAGACCAAAAAAGATAATCTTAAGAAAGAAAAGATATTGACTATCAATGTTGATGAAAATAAAAACAGGCATGTGTGGCAAAAACCGGAAAAAGTAGTTGCTCTTCTCGGCGATCTGCACGATAAAACAGTAGCCGATATTGGCTCAGGCACCGGTTATTTCACATTTAGAATTGCACTAAAAGCAAAAAAAGTTATAGCTATAGATATTGTTGAAGACTATCTTGAAATCCTCGAAAATCTTAAACAAAAACTTCCTCCGGAATTTAGGGACAAAATCGAAACAAGAAAAGGGAAACCAAATGACCCTTTGTTAGAAAATGAAGAAATCGACATTGCGATGATTATTAACACTTTCAGCTTAATTCAGAACAAAGAGGAGTATCTAAAAACAATTTTGAGAGATCTCAAACCAAAAGGGAAAATTTTTATCGTGGATTTTAAAATGAAAAATCTACCGATTGACGCACCAAATAAAGCCCAAAGACTACCAATGTACAAATTGGAAGAATTAATTGAAAAAGCTGGGTTTGTCAATATTAAATCAGATGATACCATGCTGGATTATCAATATATAGTTATTGCAGAAAAACCATAATTATTCCTCTCCCAAATCGTTAATTTAAGGTTAAGTTTGATTAATAATTATTTTAATACATTATTTAATTAGATATTTGTAATAATATTAAGATATTTGCACAAATCAATTATTTGAAGTGGATAAAACGATAAAACAATACGATAAAATCATCGTCTCAACCAGAGATACTTTTGAAAAAAAGGCTCTTGATTATGGTACAACTTGGAGAATTTTAAGACCCCGGTCTATTATTGACCAGCTATTTATCAAGGCTAAAAGAATCAGGAGCATTCAGATTACAGGCCAGAACAAGGTAAATGAATCGGTAGAGGGAGAATTTGCCGCAATATACAATTACAGTATTATAGCTCTTATCCAATTGGACTTAGGATATACCGATGAACCGGATTTGAATGTAAATAAAGCTATGGAATTGTATGACAAAAAATCTGATGAAATAAAAAATCTGATGATAGCAAAAAATCACGATTATGGCGAAGCTTGGCGTGATATGCAAATAAGCAGTATGGCTGATTTTATCTTAGTGAAAATATTCAGAATAAAGCAAATTTTATCAAACGATGGTAAGACCAAAATATCAGAAGGTATAGATTCTAACCTTATGGACATTGCAAACTATGCAGTATTTGCACTGATATTATTAAATCAAAAAAATAAATTATGAGCTTAACAGTATTTTTAATTATACTTTTTGTATTAGCCGCAATATCTACAGCATTGCTTTCAAAAAGATTGGAGAATTGGAAAAATAAGCTGATGTCTTTTATCCAATTTTTTCTTGGATACCTCTTTATAGTATCAGGAACAGTTAAGGCTATTGACCCTCTCGGTACTTCCTACAAAATGGAAGAATATTTTCAAGAATTCCAAAGCCTTTTTGAACAAACATGGTTCTCTTTCTTAACACCCTTTTTTCATTATCTTGAGCACTATTCTTTGGGTATAGGTATCATAATGATTATTGCCGAAATAATACTCGGAGTCATGCTGATTATTGGTTTTAGACCGAAACTTACAGCTTGGTTGTATTTTTGGCTAATGCTGTTTTTTACCGTACTAACCGGATACACATATCTTACAGGATATGTACCACAGGGAGTCAATTTTTTCAGCTTTAGCGGTTGGGGAGAATTTGCGGAAAGCAATATGAAAGTGACAGATTGCGGATGTTTTGGGGATTTCATAAAGATATCCGCTTATCACACCTTTTTAAAGAATGTTTTCTTCATTATTCCTATCATTTACATGCTATTTAGACATAAAGACATGCATCAGTTTTTCAATAAAATAGTCAGGCATATTATCGTTATTGCAGGTATTATATTGATTTATTTGTTCTGTCTATCAAATTATAGCTGGAATCTTCCTATGGTTGACTTTAGACCATTCAAAGAAGGGGTAAATATCAGAGAACAGCTAAAATTGGAAACCGAAGCAGCCTTGAATGTAAAGGAAAAATCTATTATTCTTCAAAACAAAAATAATAATTCCATTGTGGAAATTCCTAGTGAGCAATATTATAATACTAAAGATCAATACCCAACCGAACTATGGACTATTAAAGATAGAATCTTTACAGAACCCAGTGTGCCGACTACAGAAATCAGCGATATGGCTATTGAGGATTTTGAAGGTAATGACTATACTGAAGACATATTGAAAAACCCAAATTATTCATTGATGATTGTATCCTGGAATATGAAAGGAGATCCGGAAGAGTACAAATACACCAAAAAAGACACCGTATTCACTATTGACACGGTATTTTTGGCAGACACTATTTTTGTAGAGAATACTCCTTATATCAATAAAGACAGCTTCAAAATAGTTAAAAACATCAAAGAAATAAAGGAAATAGAACTTACAGGAAATAATTATATTTGGGATAAGGACTACTTAAAGACATTTTTGAAATATATCAATCCTTTGGTCGAAGCGGCAAAGAAAAACAATATTAATGTTTTTGCCGTAGTATCAGGGACACAAGAAATGGTTGATGATTTCAAAAAAGACGGTGGTCCTGATATCAAGTATTATAATTCCGATGACATTACCCTGAAAACAATTGTGAGATCTAACCCGGGTATTGTGTTGATGAAAGACGGAGTTATAATTAAAAAATGGCATTATAAAAAACTTCCCTCATTTGAAGAAATTCAAAATACATATTTAAAGAATTAAATCGATGAAGTGGGAGCAGCTATTGAGTCAAAAAAGACTGGGAAAAGAAGAGCATAAACAGACTGTCAGGTCAAAAGACAGAACTGTTTTTCAGAAAGACTACGACAGGATTGTGTTTTCTTCCGCCTTTAGGAGATTGCAGAACAAGACACAGGTTTTTCCTATGCCAAAATCGGACTATGTAAGAAATAGACTCACTCATAGTCTCGAAACAGCAAGCGTGGGTCGATCACTCGGCAATCTGGTTGGCGACTATGTTATACAAAAACACAATTCTCTGGCGGATACATACGACTTTTCAGACTTTGGAGCTATAGTTAGCGCAGCTTGTCTGGCACATGATATCGGCAATCCACCTTTCGGACATTCGGGAGAAAATGCTATATCGAGTTTTTTCAGAAGAGA
>JALVEE010000113.1 GCA_027008645.1 Saprospiraceae bacterium | reverse complement strand
AGCTCATTTAGGATTTAATTTAACCAAAATACAATATCCTGAGAAATACAATTACTAATTAATCAATGAATATGAAAAACACAAAAAAGTATAGTGAAAAAGAGCTTCTTGAACTTGCAACAGGATTATATACTGATGGATATAGATATATCGAAATCTACAAGTATTTAAAAGAAAGAACAGAAGATACTGAATTAGTTTCAAGAATAATTGAAACTATCAAGTCAAATGAAAAAGCGAATGAAAAAAGAGAAGCAGAAATAATAATAAAAAATAACGAGCTTAATTATTTAACTGGTAGCAATTCGTTTTTTGATTTAATAATGGGGGTTTTTATAATTATTTTTGGAGTAATCTTTAGTAAATTGTTACTAAATACTGGGTACGTCAGTACTTTATCAATTATAATGTTTATTGGAGGTTTGGCACTAATTATAAGAGGAATTAAGAATCTAAGCAAATAAAATTATTTATAATATTTAAAAAAAATAGTTCTTATCGCTAAAATAAAATATTCTGTTTTTTTGTTTATATATTTAAAATTGTTAAATTTGTGTAACAAGGATTTTAAAATATTAGCCATATGGATATTCAACTAGAAAAAATTGAATTAGTAAAATTACTTCTAAATACTAATAATCCACAGATAATCCAGTCAATTAAAAATATTTTTAATAGCTCAAAACCTTTTGACTTTTGGGATGAATTGTCTCATAACCAACAACTTGAAATAAAGCAAGGTTCTAAAGAAATTATTGATGGAAATGTCGTTGAATACGAATCTTTTATGAAACATCATAGATAATGGAACGAGCTGTTAAATTATCTTATACAGCAGAGAAAAAATTAGAACACCTCTTTGATATTTTAGTTGAAAAGTGGTCAGTAAAGGTTAAGAATGATTTTATCAGAAAACTTGATAAATGCATTGGAATAATTAAAGTATTTCCCTATAGTTTTCCGGAATCAGAAAAGGAAAAAGGGTTAAGAAAATGTGTAATTACTAAACAAACAACTCCTTACTATAGATTTGATTCAACAACAATTAACGTTGTTACAATCTTTGATAATAGGCAAAATCCAGCTAATCTCGAGGATGATTTATAAAAAAGTAAAAAAAATAAAGATAAATTTCTAGTAACAAAAAAAGTACGTGCTCTAACAAGCAGTAAGACATCATAGCCGCCTAACGTCAGGCTACGCCGCTTACTGCGAGACCGTTAAGATAAAAAAACTGTTGAAATAAGTGACTAAAACAAAGACTTAATCAAGAAAATGAGATTGTATACAAATTGTCATAATTGTAGAAAGGAAATTAAATTTTCAACTTCTGAACCTGATAGAGTTGAATTATCAAAATCAAAAGGAGAAAAAATTGAATTGAATTGTAATTATTGCGGACAAAAAGACTTTTACCACGTTAACAAAATTAAAGCGACAGAAAGTAAAACAGCTCAAGTTACCGGACTAATAATTTTTATCATAGGAACACCGCTTACCTTTTATTTGATTTGGGATTACACTTTTCGAGTTGCTCATATAGATGCAATAGTAGGATTGATTGGAATTATTGGAGTTCCTCTTATGGTTTATTCTATTATTAATATGGAACAAAAAAGAAAAGTTCGCCTATTTAATATGTATAAAATCAGTGAATCAATCAAATAAAATGGTAATCTAAAACTCCCTACTCCACAATAATCTCATCTATAAATAACCAGGTCTTACCTCCTGCGCCAGGATGCCACTTGGGACAAACTCCAATGTTTTTTGCTTGAACTTTTACAAAACGGGCTTTTTTATTAAGGTTCTTCACATTGAATTCTTTAATTACCGTTTGCATTTCGGTTTTCGGAACATCGTTTTTGATAGTTTTTACAATATCAAATGTTTTCCCGTCAGTAGAGATTGAAAAAACGACTTGTTCCGGTAACCAAATCCAAGAGTTTGCTGACTGTAAAAATTCTGCTCCTATAGTATTTACATCACTTATTTTTCCCAGATCTACTACGGCTTCAAAATCCGTATCTTGATATCCTTGCCAAGTCATATCTGAAAAATTTGTACTGCCTCTAATTTGGTCTATTAATGCAGTATGACCTCCTCCGGTATATTGGGAGTTGTAGGGGTTTTTAATCTTTATTGATCTGCCTTTTTTAAGTTTATAAAAAGTGGCAGTTACCACATAACTTTTTTCAGCTTTATCTGATTGCGCAAAAAACTTCAGTTTTGTAGATTTGTTAATAACAATTGGATTCTTGTATAATCTATAATCTCCATTGTCAATACTGACGTATATGTCATAATCGAAAACATGTTTTAATTCAATCTTTTTACTATCATAAAATGTTTGTGCTGAATTCTCTACATAGGGTAGTGGAGTCAATGGGTATTTGTCAATTAAAGATTTTGGGCTACCTTGGTCGGTGTTTGCCCAAAGGTGGTTAGGAGTATTTCCCATCATCAATACCAGTTCCCCTCCCTTGATTATATCAAAATGCGATATATAAGATTTGTTGTATGGTTTTCCATTTAATATTGCAGATTGGATATAGATATTTTCAGGAGAGTTATTTTTGGCAGTTATTTTGAAAGTACTTCCATTTTCAAAATTGATACTGATATTATTGAATCCGGGACTGCCTAATATATAATCATTGCTTCCGGGACATACAGGATAAAACCCCATAGCACTAAAGACATACCAAGCTGACATTTGACCACAGTCTTCATTTCCTGAAAGTCCGTCAGGTGCATTGTGATACATCTCATTCATGATTTTACGTACCATTTTTTGTGTCTTCCATGGGACACCTGCATAATTGTAGAGATATGCCATATGGTGGCTGGGTTCATTGCCGTGAGCATATTGACCGATTAGACCGGAAATATCTGCTTGGTGTCTTCCCGTGGTCTTACTCGTAGTGGTGAATAAAGTATCAAGTTTGTTAATAAAAATTCTTTTGCCTCCCATCATATGAATTAAACCTTGGATGTCTTGTGGAACGTAGAAGCTGTATTGCCATGAATTGGCTTCCGTATAGTTAAAATCTACTTCTTTTGGGTTAAAAGGGCTACGCCAACCCCCGTTTTGTCTCGGACGCATGAAATGTGTATTGGGGTCAAAAACATTTTTATAAAATTGTGCTCTTGTAATATATTTTCTGTAATCTGCGATGTCGTTCAGATATTCCGATACCCTGGATATACTCCAATCATCAAAGGCATATTCCAGTGTTTTTGACACGGATTCACTGATTTCTCCCGCTGATATATACGAATTTTGCCTGTAAAGATTCAATTCGGGTTTGTCTTGTTCCATACTGCTTTTCATTGCAGTGTAAGCTCGTTTGATATCAAATCCTTTGATGTTTTTTAATACGGCATCTGATATTACCGGTATCGAATGAATCCCGATCATGCAGTTTGTTTCATTACCAGCAAGTTCCCATACAGGTAATTTGCCTGATTGCTCCCATTGTCCGATAAAAGTATTGATAAAGTCGGCAGAACGCTTTGGTTCGATTAGGGTATATAGGGGATGGGCTGCCCTGTAAGTATCCCACAAAGAAAATACAGTATAGGTATCATGACTTTTGTCCGAGTGTATTTTGTCATCCATACCCCGGTATCTTCCGTCTATATCGCTAAATAGATTGGGGACAATTGATAAATGGTATAGAGCTGAGTAAAAGATGGTCTTAGCATCTTTACTTCCTCCTGAAACTTGTATTTTGTCAAATTGTTTATTCCAATCGTTTTCTGCTAGTCTTTTTACCTTATCGAAATTCCACCCCGGTATTTCTGCTTCAAGATTTTTTCTTGCTCCTTCTATATCTACTGATGATATTCCTATTTTTACAAGAATCTCTTTTTTATTGTTCAAAGTAAAATCAAAAAAGGCTTTGATAGAGTCCGCATTTTCTATTGTTTTATTTTTATTTATTTTGCCGTTTACGATTATTTTGGACAAATCGAAATCTTGTGAAAATTGCATTGAAAAAAATATTTTTTGATTGGTAGCCCAAGCAGATGAATATCTATATCCTTCGATTTGGTTTTTACCGGTTATTTTGATGCCTGAAGCTTTGACAAAATCCCTGTGTTTAAGATCTAAAAATATCGTGGCTTTATCTTTTTTAGAAAATGTATATCTGTGAAAACCACATCTTTTTGTAGTAGTCAAATCAACTGATACCCCGTAATCATCGAGAAAAGTATGGTAATATCCGGGATGTGCTTTTTCATTACTGTGTTTGAAACTCGATCCGGGTTTATCTTTTTTAAATCGTTTTATCGTCCCTTGAATGGGAAGTATTAGGAAATCTCCGTAGTCAGAGACACCTGTTCCGCTAAGATGAGTATGAGAAAAACCATAGACAACCGAATCACTGTAATGATAAGCACTACATCCGTCCCAACCTGTCAATCTTGTGTCGGGACTCAGCTGAACCATGCCGAATGGTACAGTTGCTCCGGGAAAAGTGTGCCCGTGCCCACCTGTGCCGATAAAAATATTGGTATTGTCATTGCTTATGCTTTGGGAGTTAATCCCCTTAGCCAATAGTATAGATGCTACAATCAAAAAAATAATTTTATGTTTCATATTTTAATTTTTAATTTTTTATTTTAAACTAGGAACTCCAAACAAAGAACAAAAAAAACAATCAATTTATCCTTACAATTTCCAGATTCACTCTACTTGCAAAAGGTCTCCTGACCTCTTTGCAAATATATAATTACTTGTTCCATTTCCCTTTTTTATATCCTTTCCAGCCGTAATAAGTCAAATAAATATAGCTCACAATCGGTACTATAAACGATATCTGTACACCGAATTTATCTGCGGTTGCTCCTTGAATAAGTGGAATAATAGCTCCCCCCAGAATCATCATTACCAAGAGTGATGACCCTTGGCTTGTGTATTTGCCCAATCCGTCAATCGCCAAAGTAAAAATATTAGACCACATAATAGAGTTGAAAAGTCCCATGGATAATAGTGACCAAAGAGCTATCTGACCTGAGGTGTTTAGTGCAATAACTAATAAGATAACATTGACTAAGGCAAAAATCATCAAGGTCTTTGCCGGTAGTGATTTTCCTAAAACAAATGCCAATAAATTAACTCCTATAAATATCAAGAAAGGGAGAACACTTGAAAGTTTGAAAGTAAAATCACTTTCTATCCAAACTACCAAATAGATAACAACAAATACTAATAGAGATAGTCCTAGCATCATCGAATATTTTTTTACTATATTCTTCATTTCACTCATTGAAATTGCCCCCAGAAATCTTCCTATCATAGCTCCTCCCCAATAAAACGCCAAAAAAGACTTTGCTTGCATTTCGGCTATTGCCAATTTCTCATTCATATAATTTATCAATATACTACCGATGCTGACTTCTGCTCCTACGTACATAAATATCGCAATCATACCAAAGACAAGTTGTTTGTATCTCAATGCTCCTGAGCCCTTTGGTAATTCGTGTTCTATATTAAGTGAGGGTAAATCTGTCAGTTTGATAATTATTGCCATTAATACAAATACTGCTGCAAATATCAAATATGGTAATTGTACTCCATAAGCGGAAATTGCTTCTCCTGAGTTGAGTCTGATAGGTTCTCCTAAGCTATTTAGAAAAGGTTTCCCCCACTTGATAAAGTAATGAAATACAAAATACCCGCCTATTACCGGAGCGATAGTGGTTCCAAATGAATTGAATGCTTGCGAAAGATTCAATCTGGAAGATGCTGTTTCATCCGGGCCCAATCTTGCAACATAAGGATTTGCCGCTATTTGCAATAAAGTAAAACCAAGGCCTAAAATAAATAGAGCGGACAGAAAAATGCCATATATTTTCATTGAAGCAGCCGGATAAAACAACAATAAACCAACAGCGGAAACCAACAGCCCGGCAATTATTCCATTTTTATAGCCGATTTTCATTATAGGATCACCTTTACTAGCTGAAATTATAAAATAAATAACAGAACCGATAAAATAAGCTCCGAAAAAAGCAAACTGAACAAGCATTGCTTCAAAATAATTCAGCTCAAATACTTTTTTTAGATAAGGGATTAGTATATCATTCATCGAGGTGATAAAACCCCACATGAAGAATAATCCTGTGACAACTATCAATGGTTTTTTGTAACTTTTATTACTCATATTCTCTTCTGTTTTTATTTCAATTCATACAAAAACCCAAATATACAAAAACAATTTATTTTCTATATGTATGAGGAAAATTCATTTCCATAATAGACATCATCTGGATATTGATTTCCTATAAAATATGATTAGGGCTTAATGAAGATCTTGCTTGAAATGAACTATTTTATCTATTATTTGTTTGGTTTCAAACATTTTAATCAGAAAAATATGAGGAAATATGTAATATTGGCGACATTAATGGCTATTATATCGGTTAATATTTTGAAATCACAAGATAAAATCGTAATGCCGTCTTTAGTTAGAACTCCAGTCTATTTTGATATTTCTACACCTTTAGTAGATATTAAGCTGGAAGATGATGAAAAGAGAGAGGATCTAAAAGAAAGGAATGCAGGTTTAAGAAATAGAAATTACCCTTTCAAAGCAATGGCTTTGCCGAAAGGTGAGGATGCTGTTTGGCAAAAAAGAATGGGAAAAAATATAATGATAAAATCCCGTAGCTTGGATAAAAATTTTGCAGGATTAAATGTTAATTCTATGCCTTCGGATTGTAATGGAACTATAGGATCAAATCATTATATGCAAACAGTAAATGCTTACTATAAAATTTATGACAGGGACGGGAATACAATAACAGGTGATAAAATGAATACACTATTTGAAGGAGTAGCAGGATCGGAAAATAATGACGGAGACCCTATTATTATGTATGATCAACAGGCAGATAGATGGTTGGCAGCCGAATTCTCGGGTGTAAATAGTAATCCTGACTATATTATGATTGCTGTTTCCGAGACAAATGATCCTACCGGATCTTGGTATAGATGGTCATGGGAAACCAATGGGTTTCCCGATTATATGAAATTTGGGGTTTGGCAAGATGGTTATTATATGGGAGTCAACGCAAATGGAAATAATGAAGATGATATCTATGTTTTTGAAAGATCTAAAATGATAGATGGTGAGTCCGATCCGAAAATGGTAGCATTTGATAACCCCAATAGACCAAATAGTGGTTTTCATGTGGTTTTACCAATGGATAACGATGGTGATTTTGCACCAAGTGGCACACCTGGTCAGTTTATTACTATAAATGATGATGCTTGGGGAAACGGGGATGATGCTTTGTGGATTTTTGAATTACAAGTTGATTGGGCGAATACAGCAAATTCTACCTTTCAAAGGACACAAGTAATTTCTGTTAGTCCTTTTGATTCGGATTTTGGCTCTGATCTTGATAATATAAAACAGAAAGGAACAAGTCAAAAGGTTGATGCGATTCCTCAAGTTTTAATGCATAGAGCACAATATAGAAATTTTGGCGACCATCAAACTGTAGTTTGTAATCATACAGTCGACGTTGATGACTCCGACCACGCAGGTGTCAGATGGTATGAATTGGAGAATTCAGGTAGTGGATGGAGCATAAGACAACAAGGAACATATGCACCGGATGCACATAGTAGGTGGATGGCAAGTATAGCTATGAATGGCAATAAAGATATAGGAGTTGGGTATAGTGTTTCAAGTTCTAATTTATACCCGAGTATACGCTTTGCAGGACAATCAGCGACTGAAAATGCAAATGCATCTGGTGTTTTTGATATTGCTGAGACATCAATCAAGGAAGGAACTCTTTCACAAACCAATAGCGATAGGTGGGGGGATTATTCAAATATGTCAATAGATCCAACGGATGACAATGCATTTTGGTTTACAACTGAATATGTAGGGGATGATACCCCTAAATCGACTCGGATTGCATCTTTTAGCTTTGCTCCACCTCCATTGAAAGCAGATTTTATTGCTGATAATACAAGTGTTTGTATTGATGAAGTAGTTCGTTTTACAGATAAATCAAGCGGTAATCCAACTTCATGGAATTGGGATATTAGTGGAGCTGTGTATGTAGATGGAACAAGTTCCACTTCTCAAAATCCTAAAGTGAAGTTTAATAATATAGGTTCGTATGATGTGACACTTTTAGTTAGCGATGGAACTGAGACTGATACTGAAACTAAATCCAGTTATATAACTGTTAACAATATAATAGCTGATTTTACAGCTTCGCAAACAAATATTTCAGAGGGGGAAAGTGTGACATTTACAGATGATTCTCAATGCAGTCCTACTTCATGGGAATGGACTTTTGAAGGTGGAGATCCTACGACATATTCTGGTCAAACCCCTCCCACAATCAGCTATTACACCTCAGGAACATATACGGTTTCACTTGCTGTGTCAAATACTAATGGTGATGATACTGAAACAAAATCATCATATATAGTTGTGGATTCTCCTGATATTTTGATGAGTGATGGACAAAAAAGTACATGTAGTGCTAATTTCTACGATTCAGGAGGAGTAAATGATGATTATTCTGATAATGAAGATTTTGTGTTGACAATAGCTCCTGCTGATAATACAAAGCGAATGCAGGTAGAATTTTCTGATTTTAATATTGAAAGTAGTTCTGATTGTAGCAAAGATTATTTGGAAATATACGATGGAGATAATACCAATGCACCTTTGATAGGGAAATATTGCGGTACTGATTCTCCGGGAACAGTAGCTGCATCTGGAAGTGGAGGAAAATTGACATTTCATTTTGTCTCTGATAATCCGTTTTTTTTAAGTTCTACTGAACAGGGCTGGATATCTAAATGTTCGTGTATAGAGAACTCGCTTCCATTGGATATAGTGGATTTTAGCGGAAAAGTCAAAACAGACAACAATTTAGTATCATGGAATACTGTGAATGAAGATAATCTTGAAAAATTTTTAGTTGAAAAATCTTTTAATGGGATAGATTTTGTGCCTGTAAGTGAATTGAATTCAAGGAAATTAAAAAAGAGAATCAATCACTATAATATTGTTGATTATAGCCCGTATAGATTAACTTATTATAGACTAAAAGCTTTTGATATTGATGGGGAATATACAATGTCAAATACAATTTCATTGGAAAGGGAAAGTAAATTGGGTTTTGGTATTACAAATTTATACCCAAATCCATCTAAAGATAATATTTCTGTAGAATTTTCTCTGGAAAAATCTACTAGTGGTATTGTTAGTGTTTTTATCTATTCTGTAACAGGAAAATTGATGAAAATGAGAAAGTATAATATAGTTGGTAACCAAAGTTTAGTCGATGTAAATTTGAAAATGCTCCCAAAAGGGAAATATATTCTAAAGCTTATCTGTGATGCGGAAATCGATGTAAAAAAAATTATTAAGGAATAAAAATTTGAGATAAACAAAATAGCTTTATGTCAAGGTTAAAAAGCAAAATTATACAATAATTCTTTGTTAATATTGTTAACTATTTGATTGTTATTGAACATATTTAAATCAAATTTTAATTCTTCTTAATGATGAGCCCTAATATTATATTATTTGATGCTGAAGAACGCAAAGAATTGCTACCACTAACTTTTACAAGACCTGTTGCAGATTTGCGTATTGGTATTTTGAGAATCTATGAAAAATGGGAGAAACGATTTGGTAAGAAAGTGAGTTTTCTTACTGAAGATTATTTATCCCGCAAATTTCAACTTGATATTGAGGACGATAATATTTTGATAAATGGTTCTCTTCTGCCTAATAGGAAAATATTGGCAATAATAAACAGGCTTAATCAAAATGAAGCTATTGTATGCAACGATAGTTTATTGGCAGTAAGAATGAATCGGGAAGATGTAAAAAAGCTGAATGAGTTGGACTTCAAAGATTATTCAATCAAAGATATAAGCGAATTTAATTGTACGACCAAAGTAAATCATCTGTGGGATTTGTTCCAAATGAATGATGAAGAGTTGAAAAAAGATTTTGAATTATTGACAAAAAATAGAAGATCATACAAATTGTCTCCGAGCAATAAAAAAATAGGAGAGGGGGGACTGTTTATTGAAAAGGGAGCAAAAATCGAAGGAGCTATTTTGAATACAAATACCGGTCCGATATATATTGCCAAAGACGCAGAAGTGATGGAGGGAAGTATGATAAGAGGACCATTTTTCTTGGGAGAAGGTTCGACAGTTAAAATGGGGGCTAAGATATATGGAGCTACAAGTATAGGTAATCACTGCAAAGTTGGAGGAGAACTTAATAATGTGATTTTTCAAAATTATTCCAATAAAGCTCATGACGGGTTTCTCGGTAATGCCGTAATCGGAGAATGGTGCAATATCGGTGCAGATACCAATAATTCCAATCTGAAAAATAATTATACTCCTGTGAAAGTATGGAATTACGAACAAAATAAATTTGTCGATACCGGTTCACAGTTTTGCGGACTATTTATGGGGGATCATTCCAAGACAGGGATAAATACGATGTTCAATACAGGCACTGTTGTGGGAGTATGCGCCAATATATTTGGTCCCGGATTTCCAAGAACATTTGTACCGTCATTTTCTTGGGGAGGCAATCACGGCTTTACCTCATTCAAAATCGAAAAGGCTTTTGAGACAGCAGAGACTATGATGAAAAGACGTGGATTGGAATTGACGGAAACAGATAAAAAAATATTGATGGAAATATATAACAAATCGGCAAAGTATAGAGTGTGGGAGAAGAAATATTGACTTTTAGAAGTATTGATGTAAAAAAATCGTTAATCAAAAATGAGCCTGTCCCGTTGTATAACGGGATTAATCAGTGTTCGGTATTCTGTTAGAATAAAGAATATTGATTGTCGATTGACGTTTTAAGAAGTATGAAACATGACAGCACAGTATTGAAATAGTAGTACTATTATGAAAAAGCCACTTGGAAAAAAAGCATTGAGCTATGTAAAGGACATTCTCATAGAAAGCACTTTCTCGGAGTACAACGAGGTACTGGATATTTACCTGAGCAATGGTAGATATCAACTTTGTACCGAAGGAGCGGTATATTCTTATGAAGATAAATACGTCAATTTTACTGAGACTTTTAAGAAAATAAATTGGGATTTGCTTGACATTGATAAGGTGTTAGTCCTTGGATTGGGGCTGGCTTCTGTACCTCAAATGCTTGAACAGGTCTTTGGCAAAAAATATGAGTTTCATGCGGTAGAAATCGATGGAGAGATTATAAGACTTGCAGAAAAGTATATTTTGGATGAATTGGATTCCCCGATTCAAATATTTGAAATGGATGCTGAAATTTTTGTTGATATTGCGTCTGAAAAGTACGATATGATAATTGTTGATATTTTTGAAGATGCAAAAGTGCCTGGAAAATTTGAAACTAATATCTTTTTGGAAAAGGTGAAAAAATTACTTGAGCCAAAAGGCATATTGCTCTACAATAGGCTAAATACAAGCGATGAAACTCTTGCAAATACATTGAAATTTTATGAGGATATATTCACAGAAGTATTTAATAATGCCACTCCGGTTTATGTCAAAGACAATATAGTTTTGTGCAGTAACAAAGATATTTTATTAGACTTTAGATGATTTTGGACTTTTTGTTGATTGTATTTTACTTCACAAAAAAAAGCCCCGCTCATCGCTACGATGATTGGGACTTTATATTGATAATTGATAATATTATTTAGTCCAAACTACCTATCATTTTTTCAGGTCTTACCCAGGCATCAAATTCCTCTTCGGTAAGATATCCCAAAGCCAAAGCTGCTTCTTTTAAAGTTGTGTCTTCCTTATATGCTTTTTTTGCAATCTCAGAAGCTTTGTCATAACCGATATGAGTATTCAGAGCAGTCACAAGCATCAAAGAATTGTTGAGGTGTTCTTTGATTCTTTTATAATTAGGTTTTAGCCCGAGTATAAGATTTTTGGTAAAACTTCTGGCTGCATCCCCTATCAATTTAGCTGACATTAAGAAATTGTAAATAATCATTGGCTTATAAACATTGAGCTCGAATTGACCGTTTAATCCACCGACTGTGATTGCAACATCATTACCCATAACTTGTGCCATTGCCATTGTCATCGCTTCAACTTGAGTCGGATTAACTTTTCCGGGCATAATTGAAGACCCGGGTTCATTTGCCGGAATAATCAATTCTCCGATACCACTTCTTGGGCCTGAAGCAAGCATACGGATATCATTTGCTATCTTAAATAATGATACTGCAACTGTCTTCAATGCGCCGTGTGCTTCGACTATTGCATCTTTGGAGGCCAAAAGTTCGAATTTGTTTTCTCCTGTCACAAATGGATATCCAGACAATTTTGCAATATTTTTTGCTACTAATTCTGCATATCCTTTTGGTGTATTCAGACCTGTTCCTACTGCTGTACCACCAAGAGCTAATTCTGACAGATGCGCAAGAGTATTTTTAATTGCACGAATACCGTGATCTATTTGTGAAACATACCCTGATAATTCTTGTCCGATAGTAAGAGGAGTGGCATCCATAAAGTGAGTACGACCTATTTTCACAACATCCATATACTCTTTAGATTTTTTGTCCAATTCATCTCTCATTTTTTCAAGACTTGGGATGGTGTTTTGCATCAATATCGTATATGCTGCGATATGCATGGCTGTAGGAAATGTATCATTTGATGATTGTGACTTATTTACATCATCATTCGGGTGAATTTTTTTAACGGCATCAGTCAATTTACCACCAAGCAATACATGCGCTCTATTAGCTATAACTTCATTGAGATTCATATTTGATTGTGTTCCTGAACCTGTTTGCCATACAACCAGTGGAAATTGGTCATC
>JALVEE010000112.1 GCA_027008645.1 Saprospiraceae bacterium | reverse complement strand
TACTAACCAAAATGCGTGCCGTAGGTACGCTATATTAAACACATCAACAAAACTTCTTGTGAAAAAGTGAAAAAATGAAATGCACTTATTAATCTGAATTGTATTATTCTTACATTTATTTTCTTATATTTGTGGATATTATATATATTTATTTAGAAAAGGGAAAGTGGTATGATTTTAGTTTTGCAAAAAAAAATGAAGTATTAAAAAGTATTAATTCAAAGTATCGACTTAGCTTAGTTCACGAATTAGATTGAGACGTGATACATGGTATAAAATTAAGTACAATTGAAGAACATGATACTCTTAAAAAGAATAATTTAATAGTTGGGTAATTACCAAAATATATCCTTAGAATAAAAACAATATTATGAAAAAACAAATTACAATTTTATTAGCGTTATTTTTACTAATTGCAGTTTCCTGTAACAAGGACAATAATGATCCCAAAGATCCTGATCCGCAGGAGTGTATTAAGGAAAGCCTTACGAAAACTATAGTTGGAAAGTGGAAAGTGGAGAATAAGAATGCGACTGTTGAATTTAAGTCAGACAAGACATATACCGATGCTTCAAAGGTGCTACATGAATGTGAAGCAGGGAAGTGGGATGTATATAACAATGACAAAGATTTTGAGTTGGAATGTAATGGCAATTATATTCTTGTATTTGCAGTTGACTCATTTACATGTGATACTGTAGCTATTAGTTTAGATGAAGATTTTACTTTGATTAGAGAGAAATGATATTGGTTTTAATAGCAGGTAGTTTGAGCTCGTAATAGAAATATCTGTGAATAATTCGGGTTAAGTAGTATGGGTAAAAGATTCAACGTATATTTGTGTTTTACAAAATAAAAAGAATATGAAAAAAATACAAAAATACTTGGAAGAGAATAGAGATAGATTTCTTGACGAATTGTTTGAATGGTTGAGAATACCATCCGTAAGTTCAAATCCGGAGCATAAAGATGATATGTTTAAAGCAGCAGAATGGGCTAAAAATGCATTGCTAAAAGCTGGAGCAGATACTGCTAAAGTATATGAAACTGCCGGTCATCCTGTAGTATATGGAGAAAAAATTATCGATTCGTCTAAACCTACTGTATTGGTTTACGGGCATTATGATGTACAGCCTGCTGACCCCTTGGAATTGTGGGAGACATCTCCATTTGAACCAGTAGTAAGAAAAACAGACCTGCATCCTGCCGGAGCTATATTTGGTCGTGGGGCGTGCGACGATAAAGGACAGGCATTTATGCATTTCAAAGCATTTGAGGCGATGGTAGCAAATGATTATCTTCCTGTAAATATCAAGTTTATGATAGAAGGAGAAGAGGAGATCGGTTCCCCTAGCTTGCCTAAATTCTGTGAAGAAAATAAAGAAATGCTGAAAAATGATGTTATTCTGGTCTCTGATACTTCTATTATCGCCAATGATGTGCCCTCTATTACTGCATCTCTAAGAGGATTGTCTTATGTTGAAGTAGAAGTGGATGGAGCTAATCGTGATCTTCATTCGGGAACTTATGGTGGAGCGGTTGCAAATCCAATTAATATTTTAGCCGATATGATTTCAAAACTAATGGATGAAGACAGACACATCACTATTCCCGGATTTTACGATGATGTGGTTGAAGCAACAGCAGAAGAAAGAGTACTGATAAATCAAGCACCATTCGATTTGGATGAATATAAAAAAGCACTTGATATAGATGATGTATGTGGCGAAAAAGGATATACTACTGATGAACGAACAGGCATAAGACCTTCTTGTGATGTCAATGGTATCTGGGGAGGATTTACAGGTGAAGGGACTAAGACCGTTCTACCTGCAAAAGCATTTGCTAAAATAAGTATGCGTTTGGTCGCAAATCAAGAACCTAAAAAGATAGCAAAACTTTTTGAAGACTATTTTCTGTCCATTGCTCCTGATTGTGTCAGAGTGAAAGTGGATTATCTTCACGGTGGATTGCCTGTGATGACTCCAATAGACACCCCTGAATACAAAGCAGCTGAGAAAGCTATGGAAACTACCTTTGGTAAAAAACCAATACCTACCAAGGAAGGTGGAAGCATTCCTATTATCGCATTATTTGAGCAGATATTGGGAAGCAAATCAGTATTGATGGGATTTGGATTGAATTCAGATGCTATTCATTCACCCAATGAACACTATGGATTGTTCAATTTCTATAAAGGAATTGAAACTATACCATATTATTATAAGTACTATGGAGAACTGAAAGGATAAGTATATTCTATGTGGAAGTGATTATTTATTTATTAGATATCGCTTCCACACATCTTTCTCCATCCATTGCTGCCGACACAATACCACCTGCATAGCCGGCACCTTCACCACAAGGGTACAGACCTTCTATCTCAATATGCTCTAATAGATCATTTCTAGGTATTTTTATGGGAGAAGACGTTCTGGATTCTACTCCTATCACATTGGCTTCGGAAGTGTAAAATCCGTGCATTTTATTTCCGAATTCTTTTAGTCCCTTGCGCAGTCTTTTTCCGATTATTTTTGGCAACAGTGAGTGTAATGGAGCGGATTTTAGTCCGGGTTGATAAGAGGTTTTATTTAGGGATAAAGACATTTTGCCTTCGACGAAATCAGTCAATCTTTGCGCAGGAGCTGCTTGCGTTTTTCCTCCTGCAAGCCAAGCTAGATTTTCCAAATCTTTTTGAAATTCTAAACCTTTAAATACACCGTATTTTTCGTATTTATATAAATCCCGACGTGAATCAATCTCTACGACAATGCCCGAATTTGCAAACCGGCTGTTTCTACTCGATGGGGACATTCCATTAACTACAACTTCTCCCGGAGATGTTGCAGCCGGAACAATAAAACCTCCCGGGCACATACAAAAAGAATATACCCCTCTGCCATTTATTTGCTGAACCAAACTATATGATGCAGCGGGTAAAAGTTCATCCCTTTCCGTTGAACAATGATACTGAATCGAATCAATTATTTGCTGTGGATGCTCCACCCTGACTCCCATTGCAAAAGATTTTGGTTCTATCTTCACTCCTTTTTTATCCAATAAATAATAGATATCTCTTGCCGAATGTCCAGTCGATAAAATTATATTGTCTGCCTCAAATTCTTGCCCGTTTTCTAAGACCAGACTTTTTACTTTTTTATCTTCGATACTAATATCTACAACCTTGGATTCAAAATGGATTTCTCCTCCAAAATTTAGTATTGTTTCTCTAATATTTTTTACAACTCTTGGTAATTTGTTCGTCCCGATATGTGGATGTGATTCTATCAAAATATCCTCAGATGCTCCGTGTTGAACAAGAACTTCAAATATCTTTCTCACATCACCTCTCTTCAAACTCCTGGTATAGAGTTTACCGTCTGAATAAGTACCTGCACCTCCTTCTCCAAAACAATAATTGGAATTACTATCAACCAAGTGAAGTTGATTTATTGCTTTTATATCCTTGCGTCTATCACTTACTTTTTTGCCCCTTTCAAACACCACGGGCTTAAATCCCAATTCAAGACATCTTAGGGCAGCAAACATTCCGGCAGGACCAAAACCGATGATATGTATTTTTTTGGATTTTGAGACATCTTTGTACTCAAATGAAAAAGATTTGTCTTCAATCGCCTTTTCATTCAGATAAACTTTTACTTTATAGTTGAAATAAATCAAAGACTTTCGTGCATCGATAGATTTTCTCAATACTTTTAAGGCACTGATTTCATTAATATCGGCTCGCAATATTTTTGCCGCTTTTTTCTTCAGTATATTTTCTTGATTAGCCTCCTTTAGGCTTATCCTTATCTGTATTTCTTTTATCATTGGATATTTATTCTTTTATCCCTTCCAATTTCAATAAAAAAGCGTAATCCAATGCAACTTCTTTTAGCCTTTTGAATCTACCTGATGCTCCACCGTGGCCTGTTTCCATATCACAATTCATTATCAAAATATTATTGTCAGTCTTCAAATCTCTCAATTTAGCAATCCATTTGGCAGGTTCCCAATATTGTACCTGAGAATCCCAATAACCGGTTGTAATAAGCAAACTAGGATAATCTTTTTCTTCAATATTATCATATGGTGAATAAGACTTCATATAATCATAATACTTTTTGATATTGGGATTGCCCCATTCATCGTACTCCCCTGTCGTGAGCGGAATAGTATCATCCAGCATAGTAGTCAAAACATCTACAAAAGGCACAGCTGCTACTACCCCATTCCATAGAGAGGGTTGATAATTGATAATGGCACCCATCAACAATCCGCCTGCACTTCCTCCCATTGCATAAAGATGTTTTTGCGAGGTATAATGCCTTTTTATCAGGTCAAAAGCAACGTCTATAAAATCATAGAATGTATTTTTCTTTTTCAATAATTTACCTTCATAATACCATTTTCTACCCATTTCTTGTCCTCCTCTTATATGTGCAATAGCAAAAACAAAACCTCTGTCAAGCAAGCTAAGTCTAACTGAACTAAAATAAGGGTCTATATTGATACCATATGAACCATAACCATAAAGCAGAACAGGAGTATTTTCATTTATCTTAATGTCCTTACGATATACCAAACTTACAGGTATTTTTACTCCATCTCTTGCTGTTGCATAAATTCTTTCACTTGTATAATTGGACTTATCAAATCCTCCCAACACTTCTACTTCCTTCAAAAGCGTCCTCTGTTTTGTCTTCATATTAAAATCGAATGTTGACATAGGTGTAGTCAGTGAAGTGTATTTTAATCTCAAAATTTCCGTATCAAATTCATAATTGGATGAAGTGAAAGCGTAATATGCATTCTCAGGAAAATCTATAGTATAATTTCCCTTAGGACTCATAACTCTCAGAGCAGTGTTTCCTCCAATCCTTTCAGATATCACAAGATAATCATTGAATACATCCAAGCCTGAAATCAAAACATCTTCTTTATGGGCTATAAATTCTTCCCAATTGTCCTTTGAAGTACTGCTTTCAGGACAAGTCATCACTTTAAAATTGATAGCCTCCCCCTCATTTGTCACTACATACCATTTGTCCGAATGATGATAGATTCCATATTCCAAATCCCTAATACGCTCTTGAAACAACTGAAATTGTCCATCAGGAGTATTGGCATTGAGAAATCTAAATTCATCGGAGACTGTAGATTTTGAACCTATGATGATATATTTTTCCGATTTGGATTTGGTGACATATGTGGAGAAAGTATCGTCGTTTTCATGAAAAACTTCTTGATCTTGGCTTGCAGGAGTCCCCAAAATATGTTTGAATATTTTGTATGATCTAAGGGCATCATCTCTCTTAGCATAAAATATAGTTTTATTATCATTAGCCCATACGCCATAGCCTGTAGTCCCTGTGATTTGATCTTCCAATAATTTTCCTGATATCAAATCCTTAAATCTCAATGTATATATTCTCCGGCTGACAGTATCTTCACTATATACCAACAACTTATTGTCAGGACTTACAGAAAGAGAAGAAACATTGTAGTAACTATAGTCTTTTGCCAAATTATTGACATCCAAAAGAAGCTCTTCTTGATTGTCCAAATTATCTTTTTTGCGGCTATAAATGGGATATTCAAGACCTTTTTCATATTTTACTATATAATAATAACCGTTTTTGAAATAAGGAACAGAGCTATCATCTTCTTTGATTTTGGATTTCATTTCTTCAAACAAATGCTTTTGAAAGTCATCCGTATCTGCCATTATCTTATTTTTATACTCATTTTCGGCATTGAGATAATCCAAAACGTCTTTTGTCTGACTATCCGGTGTTTCCGCATTTTTTTGTTCATCGCTCAATCTCATCCAATAGTAATTATCTATTCTGACATCTCCGTGTTTCTCGAGTTCATGAGGTATTTTTTTTGCTATTGGTGCTTGTATTTTTTCCATGTTATTTTCATTGTAGTTAATTAAATATTGTTTGGTAAGCCGGGAAACTCCAAGTTTTAGAGAATTTTCACTTTTCCCGAATTTCCAATGCATTGTTGAGATTCAGGATTAAGCTATTTGCAATTTTATCATCGCTTTCACCTGAAAAATCAATATTGTGCATCCATTTATTCAAATCAAATTTTATTGGCAATATATGATTTTTTCTTTCCTCAAAATCAATTTGTCCTCTAAGATTTATTCGTGTGAGGTATTTGTCTCCAAATATTTCAATATCTCTTTCGGGCTTGTTTTTCACATCCACAAATAGCTTCATAAAATAGTATCCGGTATCTCTGTTGATATGCATAGAATCACTAAATTGGTGAAGATAATTGGATGTGGTGATTTTGCTGATATTAGCATGATTGATAGTAGAATCAATCCCAAAAGAAAAATCAACCCCATCGAATTTTGCCAATTTATTCAATGTGCCAATACCGAAAGATTCTCCTTTTTCATTTACTTTAACAGAAGTATAATCGATGTTCTTAAAAACAGGAATGCTATCATTTCCGATTCCTAATGTCTGTAGTTTGTGCAAAGGGAGTAATCCGGCGTTTTTTTCAATCATTACAAAATCTGAAAAATACATCCTCAATAGTCTTATCCTCAATGAATCACCAAATTCATTTGCAAAAAATGTATTAGTATCAATCCTTACCGTATCAAAATACAGCTTAAAATCAAGGCTTACGTTGGGGTATTTGCAGCAATTCTCTTCACAGTCTTTGTCAGCCATCACATCGTAATTCAATGCATTGACATCTCTACAACCCTCTTCGTGTTTATAGCATGAATTGCTTAACACAATCAAGATAAATACAAAAAGTCTATTTAGCTTCATATTCTTTTACGAGTTTCTTTACGATCTTCTTCACTTGATGTGAAAATTCCTTGTTTAATATCCAATTGTAATATTGTTTGTCTTTAACCAAAACTTCTGCTGCCGGTTGACCGATATACTTTCCAAAATTAAAAACAATTACGCCATCGGAGTTGTATTTTAGTCTTTGAGTTACATCAACAATACTCAGGTCATTGGTGAATTTATGGAGTGCATCCATGTCATTTTTGACAGGTTTTTCGATAATTTCTCCATCTCGATTCTCAAAATCAACGTTCTCATACATTTTTAGTTGTCCTTTTAATACATCTACGGTTGCTTGTACATCAGCCATTGCATCATGTGCATTGTCAAAGTCCTTACCGACATAAAATTTATGCGCTGCTTTCAGAGTACGAGGCTCCATTTTATAATAAAGCCTCTGTACATCGATTAATTTTCTATTTTCGATATCAAAGTCAAAGCCATTTCGTGCAAATTCTTCTGTCAACATCGGAATATCAAATCTATTGGAGTTATATCCTGCCAAGTCTGCATCTCCGATAAAATCAAAAAGTTTTTGCGCAACTTGCCCAAATGTGGGTTTATTTTTAAGATCTGCCGGGGTGATGCCGTGAACTTTCATCGCATCTTCGGATATCGGTATTCCCGGATTTATCAGCATTTCCAATTTTTGAGGCTCTTCACTATCGGGTGTGTATTTGATAAGGGCGATTTGAATAATCCTGTCTCGCATTATATTCAATCCTGTTGCCTCAACATCAAAAAACACTAAATCTCTTTTTATATTAAATTTCATTTTAATTATTTTTAAAAAATTATTTGTTTTAGGTGTATTTCATTTTTTCGTTTTTCCCATTCTTTGCCTCTAGCTCCTAAAGGAGAATCAACCCACAATGCGAAAAAATGAAATACCCCTTTATTTTTCTTCTTGCCAAACTTTCATTTCTTTATTATCATCCAAATATATCAAAATACCTTCAATTGAATCAGTTTTTTCCAATATTTTTTTTGACCAATCAAGACCTGATACCATACAAGCTGTTGCCATTGCATCAGCTGTCATACAATCATTGGTTATTATAGATACACTTAGTAAATTTGAACGTTCAGAATAGCCGGTTTTAGGATTGATAGTATGACTGTACTTATGACCGTTTACATCATAAAAATTGCGATAATTACCTGAAGTGGCCATCGCTTTTTTCGAAAGGCTCTTTTTTAATATCAATTCGGAAGTGGGAGCATTTTCTTTTGGAGTATTTATACCCAAAACCCATTTTTTACCTGAGGGAGAAAGCCCTGAACAATAAATTTCACCACCTATTTCCACCAAATAATCATTTATTCCGTTTTTGTGGATAAGTTCTCCAATTTTATCTACCCCATAACCTTTGGCAATACTACTGAGGTCTAATTGAACTTCTTTTGATGATTTTTTCAGAAAAACACTATCCTTGGTTTCATCGATCAATGATATTTTATCAAATCCAATATACTTCAATATTTCTTGAATTTTATTACTATCAATATCGCTAACTTTATTGTGTCCTTTATATCCAAATCCCCAGTAATTGACCAGTGGCATAACACTGGGGTCGTAAAATCCCTTCGATATATCACACAGGTGTTTAGCTTTCAATATATTTATATACAAATCCCCTTTGTTGATAGCGATGCCTGTATCGGAATGATTGAATCGCGATATTGTAGATGTAGGTATATAGGTGGATAATTCATTATTTATTCTGACCAATTCGCTGTCGATAGCATTTTGGAGCTTGATATTACTTTTGTAGGTTATATGATATGTTGTCCCCATAGTTTTGCCTTGAATAGAGCTATATTTTGGGACGGAAGTCTCATTTTTACAAGAGAACAGTATAGAGAAAAGAGCAATTAATAAAATCTTAAATTTCATCTCAAAAGTTTGTTGATTATTAAATGACAAAATAGGGTTTTTATTGCGGAATCAAACAACTCAAAAATTATTTTATTGAACACTAAGCTTCAAATACATCAAAAGTGCTCCATTTTTACTATTTTCGCAAAATATTTTATACATAGTGTTTGCAATGAAACACATCAAATTTTAAATAAAAATGACAGTAAGAGAATTGTTTGACTTTGTTGGTCAAAATCCAAGATATGTACTTATTTACTTTATAAGTATTCCTATCCTTGCGGGAATCGTCGGTTTGCTTGGTGATGACAAATGCGATCGCAGTCCCTGGAAAGAATTGTTTATGTTGGTTATTTACGGTGTAATGATTCCGGGTATTTTTGCCCTGTTTTTCAATTTGTACCTGTTTTTATTTGAACGAAGATCGATTCTTAATTTTGATGTATTGATTCAGATACTTCCGGTTTTATCGATGATAGTGACATTATTTACTATAAGGCGATTTGTAAGATTTGACAGAATTCCGGGATTTGACAGAATTTCGGGTTTGATAATTATTATTTCTGCGATTATTATGTTGCTTTGGTTTGCAGATAAATTCAGGATAATAGCATTTACATACATGCCATTTCATTATCTTATAATAATATTTATTGGATTGCTTATTGCAATAAATTGGGGATTAAAGAAGTTGGGAAGATGATAAATTAAATTAAAAAAGTCCGATTTCATCAAACCGGACTTGGCAACGATTTTCTTATTAATTAACATGAAAGCTGTAATAAGTAATTTCTCTGCTTCTAAGACGCACATTTTTAACAAAACGCTGCCTGCACTTTTATTATTTGCAATATTTTTTTCTTGCAGTACCTCAAAAAGATATGAAAATGGACCTTTTTCAGATAGAAATTTACGCAAAAACGATAGAAATGAAATAGTAAAAACCGCCCTGAAATTGCTCGGATCAAAATATAGATATGGCGGAAACAACCCAAGGGAGGGGTTTGATTGCTCCGGTTTCACGAGTTATATTTATGGTAAATACGGATATCGTTTACCAAGGACTTCATCCGCACAATCAAAAACCGGAAAAAAAATAAAAATAAAAAATGCAAAACCGGGAGATTTGATTTTTTTTAAAAATAGAAGAAAAATTAACCATGTGGGAATAGTGGTCTCCAATAAAAACAATAGTTTAATCATAATTCACAGTACTACAAGTAAAGGTGTAAAAAAAGATGATGTTTTAAATAGTATATATTGGAAAAAAAGAATTACCTTTGCTAAGGATATAATTACACACTAATTGAAAAACGAAAACAATGTTTAATCTGATACTCTTCGGCCCTCCGGGATCAGGGAAAGGGACGCAGGCAGCAAAAATTACTGAAAAATATAATTTGCACCATATCTCTACAGGAGATATATTTAGGTGTGAATTGAAAAATGAATCCGAATTGGGAAAAGCAGTAAAAAGCTATCTCGATAAAGGTCAATTGGTTCCTGATCATATCACAATCAAAATGCTCAAGAAAAAAATCCAATCTTTTGAAAATCCTAATGGATTTCTGTTGGATGGTTTTCCCAGAAATGAAGCTCAAGCAGATGCTCTTGGGGAATTGTTTAAAGAACTTGGAACTGATGTCGATTTGCTATTGGCACTGGAAGTAGGAGAAGAGGAAATAGTTAAGAGAATTTTGAATAGAGCAAAAACTTCGGGTAGATCCGATGATATGGATGAAAGCATTATTAGGGGAAGATATCAAGTGTATAAAGATTTTACTGAAAATGTTTTTGATTATTACAAAAAGCGAAATAAAGCCAAAAAGGTTGATGGCGTAGGGGAAATTGATGCTGTGTTTAACAGATTGTGTTGTGCAATAGATGAACACATAGACAAATAGATTTAAATGGCGGATAACAATTTTGTAGATTACGTAAAAATATATTGCAAGAGTGGTAAAGGAGGTGCAGGTTCTGTACATTTCCGCAGAGACCGTATGAGTCCCAAAGGTGGTCCCGACGGTGGTGACGGCGGAAAAGGTGGGAGCATCATACTCAGAGGCAATAAGCAAATGTGGACGCTATTACCACTTAAATTTAGAAAACACGTAGCTGCCGGTGATGGTGAAAACGGAAGAGGTGCTCAAAAAACAGGTGCTGATGGTGAGGATATTATCCTTGAAGTCCCATTGGGAACCGTAGCAAAAGACTTTGAGACTTATGAAGAATTGTTTGAAATTTCAGAACACGGTGAAGAAAAAGTTTTGCTGCAAGGAGGAATGGGAGGTCTTGGCAATGTCAATTTCAAATCTTCAACTAATCAAACGCCTCAATATGCTCAACCAGGTACTCCTGGCAAAGAGAGAACAAGGATTCTCGAGCTGAAACTATTAGCTGATGTGGGTTTGGTCGGCTTTCCCAATGTAGGGAAATCCACACTTTTAGCAGCTATTACAGCAGCAAAACCTAAAATAGCAAATTACGAGTTTACCACACTCGTCCCTAATCTGGGAATCGTAAAATACCGTGACAATCGCTCGTTTGTCATGGCAGATATTCCGGGAATAATTGAGAATGCTCATGAAGGCAAAGGGCTTGGCCTTAGATTTCTAAGGCACATCGAAAGAAACTCAGTGCTACTTTTTATCATTCCTGCCGATGCTGAAGATATCAATAAACAATATCGCATATTGCTGAATGAACTAAAAGAACACAATCCGGAACTATTGGATAAACCTAAATTTGTTGCGATATCAAAATCCGATTTAATCGATGCGGAATTACAGGAAATGATAGAAAGTGAATTGGATTTTGGCAATGTCTCGCACTTGTTCTTTTCGGCAGTCACCGGATATAATCTTATTGAACTTAAAGATGAACTTTGGAAATTAATGAATAGATAATTTACTCAAATTTTAGTATTATGAAAATTTTAATTATCGGTGGAGGAAGTATGGGTATGACCTATGCCAAAAGCTTTTTGAGTTCGCATATAGTCAAATCTGACGGAATGATGATTCTGGAGAAATCGGAGAAAAAAGCAATTGAACTGCAAAAGCATAATATAGGAACAGTATATTCAAAACCCGGAGAATTTATTAAAAGTGCCGATTTGATAATACTTGCGGTTAAGCCTCAAGATATACAAGTCCTGTTTGATTCTCTCAAAGAGTATTTGGATAGTCAACAGGTAATATTATCTATAATGGCAGGAGTCAAAATGCAAACTATCTGTAACTATCTTTCTGTGACCAAAGTCATAAGAGCAATGCCTAATCTTGCTACGCAAATAGGAAAAAGCATGACAGTATTCACCTCGACCAATGATGTGACACGAATAGAACTCGTGATGGTTCAAAACCTGATTAACACCACAGGGAAATCCATATATACCAATGACGAATCTATGATAGACGCTGCAACGGCAATATCCGGCAGTGGCCCGGCTTATGTACTGTATTTTATGGATTCCTTGATTAAGACAGCTATTGAGATGGGCTTTTCTCCCTCAGAAGCAGAATTATTGGTTGCGCAAACTTTCAGGGGTACTACAGATTTATTCAGACAGAGCAATCTCCCTGCGAAAGATTGGATTAAAAAAGTTGCTTCCAAAGGCGGAACAACAGAAGCCGCAATCAAGTCTTTTGATGAGAATAAACTAAATGAAAAAATAGAAAAAGGAGCAAAAGCTGCCCTTGGAAGAGCGATTGAATTGGGGGAGAGCTAGTTTTCTCCTTCTTATTTTTATCCTCACCCTGCCCCTCTCCTTTTAAGAAAGCTTATCATATTTTTTCAAATAAAGTAAAAGGAGAGGGAATAAGGTGCTTAGTCGTATGGGATAGCTCTTATAAGTAAGTGTTTATGATTGAGCTGTTGAATCTTTCCAAAAGGTTAATAGCCAGCCCCAAAAGCTATACTCTTTTTCGCTCCCCTTCTCCTTTTTTATCCTCACCCTAACCCTCTCCTTTTAAGAAAGCTTATCATGTTTTTTGAAAATAAAGTAAAAGGAGAGGGAATAAGGTGCTTAGTCGTGTGGGATAGCTCTTTTAGGTAAGTGTTTATGATTGAGCTGTTGAATCTTTCCAAAAGGTTCAGAACACCTGACCCCTAGGGAATTAAGATGACCCCAATTTATAGATTAAGGTGAGGTCAGTATCAGGAAAGAGAGTCTGGGTTTGGTTTAATTGTTCACAAAATTG
>JALVEE010000111.1 GCA_027008645.1 Saprospiraceae bacterium | reverse complement strand
AAAGGAATTTTGTTTTCCCTTGCATACTTAACAGCGCTGAGTTTTCCGGCGATTCCCCTTTCTCCAAATCCGGGTGCAACAAGAACACCTTGGACATCTTTTAAACTTTTGTCTGCCGAATCAGTTAAATCTTCAGCTTTAACAGGGATGATATTAACTTTGCATCTGTTGAATGCTCCGGCATGTATAAAAGATTCGATGATTGATTTATAAGAATCCATTAGTTCAATGTACTTGCCTACCAGAGCGATATTAACTGTTTCTTTTGGCGACTTTAATTTTGTAATAAATTCTTTCCATTGAGTTAAATCCGGTTTTTCTTTTACCGGTAGATTCAGTTTTTCGATAACGATTTCATCCAGATTTTCTGATTGTAAAAGCAGAGGTACATCATAGATGGTTTCTGCATCGATTGCTTCGATTACATCTTGCTTGCGAACATTGCAAAACAAGGCTAATTTTTCTCTTACATCATCGGTAAGTGGTCTTTCTGTTCTACAAGCCAAAATATCAGGCTGGATACCCACATGGAGCAATTCTTTAACAGAATGTTGGGTTGGTTTTGTTTTTAGTTCTTGAGATGTTTTGAGATAAGGAATAAGAGTTAAGTGAATAGTCAAAACATCATTTTTAGGCAATTCTCTCTTGAGTTGACGTAGTGCTTCCAAGTAGGGTAGGGATTCGATATCGCCTACTGTACCTCCGAGTTCAGTAATAATCACATCGTAATTATCCTTTTGCTCCAAAAGCCGGAATCTTCTCTTAATTTCATTGGTGATATGCGGTATTATCTGAACAGTTTTGCCCAGATAATCACCTCTTCTTTCTTTTGAAATAACTGTTTGGTAAATTCTACCGGTTGTGACATTATTGGCTTGGGAAGTGGATATATCCAAGAATCTCTCGTAGTGTCCCAAATCCAAATCTGTCTCTGCACCATCATCAGTCACAAAACATTCTCCGTGTTCATAAGGATTGAGAGTTCCGGGATCGACATTGATATACGGATCAAATTTTTGTATAGTCACCCTATATCCTCTTGCTAAAAGAAGTTTCCCAAGTGATGCCCCGATTATGCCTTTTCCTAATGAAGATGTCACGCCACCCGTAACAAATATATGTTTAGCCATGTTTTTTTTATTTTGAAAGGACAAGTCCCTTTGTTACGGAATGCAAAGGTATAAATAAAAAATAGGTTTATATGCTTGGTAAAGGACTTTTTTGAAATTTATTGTTTTTGAGTTCCGGGTTTGTTGGTTTCGAGTTTCGAGTTTTATGTTTATTGGGTTTTAGTAAAATAGGGAAGCTTAGGACTCGAAAGCACGACTGTAAGGAGTGATTTTGAAGCCGGTTTGTATTTGAAAGGGTTCAAGGTTCAAGGTTCAAGGTTCAAGGTTCAAAGTTCAAGGTTCAAGGTTCAAAGTTCAAAGTTCAAAGTTTCAGGCTGAAGCGTAGTGGAAGTCTCGCATAGCGAAGCGTACTGCGGGATTTAGAAGTTTCAGGTTGAAGTGAAACGAAAGCTGGAGCATTGTGGAAGCTGGAGCATTTCGGAAGCTGGAGCATTGTGGAAGTCCTGAATAGCGAAGCGTACTGAAGGATACTGAATAGTGAAGCGTACCGAGGGATACCGAGTAGCTAAGCGTACTGAGAGATTCCATGTTAATCGGTTCCAAGTTTACGAGATCCAAGCTGAAACAGAAACGTACAGCTGGATTCCGAGTTTCGTGTTTTTCAGTATGATAAAGCGAAAACTTAGGACTCGAAAGCACGACTGCAAGGAGTGATTTTGAAGCCGGCTTGTATCTCGAGATTTTGAATTTTAAGGTTTGAAGCTGGTGTAGGTATTGGGCTGTTTATTGGGACTATATGTTTTCAAGTTTCAAGTTTCAAGTTCTTCGAGGCAAAGGTGTCCTCACCTCTTGCCGAATAAATCATCGAGGCAAATCCTGCTGTACAGCAAGCCCAACCTCTTGCCGAATAAAACTTTATTGCTCTTTATGTCATAACCTTATAGTTAGGACTCAGAAGCTCGAAGAGATTCTGAAGTTGGTTTGATACTCTAAGGCAGTACCGCTGTGCAGTGAACCCTGATCTCTTGCCGGATTATAGTTCTCCAAGCCAAAGGTCTCCCGACCTCTTGGCGAGTTGTAATATTTTCCTACCATATTTGCAGCATTTGACATATAAGAATCATCTTTTATAAGTAAAAAACAATTATATACAGAAATATAAATTAGCGATTAGTAAATAACGCGAATTTTAATATGTTAAAAATTAGAAAATTATACATTGGTTTATTTGTTTTTTGAAATAATTTATCGTATATTTGTCTTGTAATTAAGAGGTTATTATAATGGTGGCAACAAGCAACAAGCAACAAGCAACAAGCAACAAGCAACAAGCAACAAGCAACAAGCAACAAGCAACAAGCAACAAGCAACAAGCATAGCTATGTTAAATATTTTATGGATGCATTGTCCATATTATTGCTACGAATAAGAGATACATTTCCCAAACCGGTATATATTTCCCAAGAACTTAACAACGTCCCAAAACCATTAAAGGCGAATCTGTGCATACAGAAGATTAGACGTATGCAGATTGATCCGCCGTTTGACATACGCTTGACTTGCTAAGTTATTATACTTAGTGTTTGGCCGAAAACACATCAAATTTGAAATTGATTCTTTTTGTTATCTTTTGACCTTTTCACAAGTGATTGATACAAGTGCATCAAATCATTGCAAAAAAATCAAAATCTAAATAAAAATTATCAAAATTTCAAAAATTGCCTGTTTTAGACCAGACACTACTTAGTAAGTCGATTTATATAAGTTAATTAATTATTCTTTTTTTTCACTGAACCGGAAAAACAGAAATAATTAGAAATAAAGATAAAGTCCCTATGAGGCAGCTTGAGTTGTAGGTAGGGCAGGATGATATTTATTCGCTGTAACGCTATGAAAGGTGTTGTTCACCTTTGATAATGCTATGATGAATAAAAAAGAGAGCCCATTACCTAATATCTTGGTTTTCGCTGAACCGGAATATTATAGACTCTCAAACTCATAGTAGAGAGTGTAAAGGTAGTGGAAATTTCTTAAAATATTGTCTTAAAACAAATTTTTTTAAACTATAAAGATAAGAATATATTATCTTTACAAAATTATGTAATTATGAAAAAAATATTGAAGTTTTTATTTACTTTATCAATTGTTCTATTTATATTTAATTCATGTTCGAAAGATTCGAATATTTTACAAAATAGGCAAGAAATAGACTCTAAGGTTTCATTTAGAAGTGAAATTGACCCTATGACCACTGATAAAGTTACTGAAGAAAATGGGATGTTGTCATTTGACACTTATGAAACATTTATTAATATTTATACAGCATTGAAAGAAAGATATGCTGATAGTTTATATTATACTAGTGTTTACAATGAACTAGGGTATGATACACTTGGGAGTAATGGTAATGAGTATCATGAGCCAGAAAATGTAGTCCTTGAAAAATTTGAAAGCAGATTTTCATACAATTCACTAAGGAAAGTTGAAGATGATTCTTTCCTAGAATTTTTAAATGCAGGCAATGATCCGGAAGATTTTGTTGGTTCTTTTATTCAAGACATGACTTACAGGTCATTGTTGAACTCAAATTTTGAAGTAAAAATAGGGAATTATTATTTTAAATTTATTGATGCAGATAATTTAGCCGCTGTAAGTGATGGTGATTATTCTAAAATTGAAAGTTTAAATGGTAAATCTATTTTTGAGATAAACGATGAACTGAATTTGCATATATATAATATATCAGATCCTTCAATGGAGGAAATAGTTAATAGAAATACGGATGGTCTTGGTATAAGATTTAATTTTTTCTGTATTGTTAATTTTGGTGTATTAAAAATTGCCGAGAATACTTATGCTTTTAAAAACAGATCATTTATTCCTTGGCTATGTAATCTAAGAGGTGATGCTCAATTTAATTGGGATTTTGGTGACGGAACTACCTTTGTTGGGAAAAATCCACCACCACATACATATAATCCTGACGGATATCCTTATACGGTTACCTTGAGCATATCGGGAACAGACTGTTGTAATAAGTCATTTTCACGTGTTATCAGGCAGCAATGTGATGTCGATTTTGAAATGAAGTTTTGGAATGAATTAAATGGCGGCAATAGTTTAGGAAATGTAGTATATTTCAAAGCTCATCCTACAAGTGATGAATATAATTATCATTGGGATTTTGGTGATGGAAGTACTTTTGATGGGACTTCTAATACTGATTATCAAGGATGGGTAGTACATATATATGAGGTAAGTGCTGATGATAGTTATGATGTTTCTCTTACTGTTACTGCAAAAGATGGCTCATGTTCAAGGACTATAACAAAGAATGTTTTTGTCGGCTGTGGACACATTTATGCTATAGAAAAGGGTAAAGTGAAATTTACAGCAAATGGACGATCATGGAAACTAGTTGGAAGATTATTTTGTAAAAACAACTTTTTATTTAAAACAGTAGGCGCTAATTCAAGAGCATTCAGAAGGAGATACTATATATGGTGGAGAAAGGCAGCTGATAAATTGCAAGTTGACTGTTTTGGCGATTTTATTGATGTTACAGAAACTCCTGACTTTGTTGATGAAAACGGAGTTTTGCATCCGGGTGGCGATCCCCTTTGTATTCAACTTGATATAGATGAATCAAAAATTAAGACTAATGTTGATGAAGTAGAGATTTTAGCTGAAGATATTTTTGTTTTACATAAGCCAAGATTTTATGATGATCATTTAAAAGCTCATCATGAAATAGAGGAAGGAGGAGAAAGAGCAACTATTGATTTATCATTGTCTAATTAATAGCTGTTTTTTTTAGAATGGGGAAATTGTATGATTTCCCCTTTGTTATAAATAAATAATTATGAAAGAGAAATTGCTTACATTTATAATAATATTGTTTTGTGAATTAAGTAATAATCTTTATTCTCAAAAATTCACGGTAGAACATGGACAAACATATTCTATTTCATATATTACCAAAATAACACCATATTCAAAAAAAAGTTATGACGAGATAATTATTTACCGATTTGCATATTATTATAAATTGAAGAAAAATTTTTCTGTTGGTATCGGTGTTTCATTTTACGATCCATATGTGTCATTCAATATTGAAGATTATCCTTATTCTCGCGTTATTTCAGTAGGTAAGAGTTCAGGAACTTTATATAACTTAACACTGTTAGTAGGTTATAAATATCCTCTTTTGAGAAGATTAAATTTTAATTCTTTTTTTGGTATTAATAATTCTTATTATAGAGATTATTATGGGCTTGTTATTGAAGGTAGTATAGGTTTGAATAAATATGATCCCTTACAGGGCATAGGTAGAGAAACAGGTTATGAGGGATTTCAATTTAGGCCTGAAATTTCTGTTGGAATAGAATGGCTATTTTTAAAATATTTTTCTTTGGAAGCAAATGTGGCTTATATCCAGGGTACAAGAAAAATACAGGATTATGAAATTAGATATACTTTGATGGATAGTGAAGAATATTATGCTAAAAATTATTCAAATGGTACAATGTGGTATCCTTCCATCAGACTTTCTTTTTATTTTGGTGGTTATATTAAAGATGAATTAAATAGAAAGAAAAAGAAAAAAATAATTTCAAATAAAAAAAGAAGAAAAATTTATAAATAGTCTCTCCAAGGCAAATCCTGCTGTGAAGCGAGACGACCTCTTACCAAATTGGACGAAATCAATGATTAACAACTGCTCCGAGGCAAAGATGCCCCACCTCTTGCCGAATAAAGCGGCTAAATCCCGTTGTATGTACTACATCAGATCACCTCTTACCCAATAAAAATTCTATTGAAAATTCTAGCAATCATCAACTCTAATCTCAAAATCTGACAATACATTCATATAGTTGATAAATGCATCGTAAGGAGAACCATAGGGATTGAAATATTTGTGTACATCGCCATCGGAGAACCATTTGGTGCACATATAGTAAAAATGGTCGCTTGTTTGCAGGTATTTCCAGTCAGTTAGAATGGATTTGTCTTTGCATTTTTTTATTTTTCCCTCGAGTTGATACAATTTATCAAAAGCCTCGTCTTGAAGTTCATTGCCCAGCCAAGCTGTAAGGTCACGCTCTTCATCTGCCCATGAAATAGGGTATGGGACGTGCAGTTTTGCAATTGGTTGGTGCATTTTGGTTACTTCTGCCGGAGTGTTAAATGTGTAATCACTATTTTTGAATACTGCTTGAGGAAGTGCTTTCATAAAATCGAAAATACCTGTTTCTTCCCATTGATGTTCCCCAAATGTTTCATAGTCCATAAACAGATTGACTACTTGCTCTTCTTCGTTTACTTGATTTAGCCAATTAACAAATTTATCGGTTGTCAATGGCCAATCTTCCCAGGATCTTTCAGAAAATCTAAAGGCAATATCATCGCTTAATCTGAAGTTTTTAAGCAATAGTTTTAATTTTGGATTTACGGCATTGGTATATACATAATTAGGAGACTTCCATCCTAAAATGTGCTTGGCTCCCTCTGTAAGCATTGTGTTGAAACCCAAATCAGCGACCATAGCACCAATTTCATCGGAATAAATCAACTCGGTATTTCTAAAAGTCTTGGAATTATATCCGAAGAGTTTTTTGATTTTAGCTTTATGCTCTTTTACTTGCTTATTAAATTCCTTTTTGCTTTTAAGAGAGGACAAAGCATGTGGGTATGTTTCTGATAGGAACTCTACATTTCCTGTATTTGCCAATTTTTTGAAACTATCCAATACCTCCGGTGTATATAATTCAAATTGATCTAAGGCTGTTCCTGATATCGAGAAGCTGACTTTAAATTGTGAGCCGTATTCACTAATCAGGTCTAAAAGCAATTTATTCATTGGTAGGTAGCATTTCTCAGCTACTCTTTTCATTATATACTCATTTTGGTAATCATCATAGTAGTTATGTTCTTTACCGATATCAAAAAATCTATATTTTCTCAATCTGAATGGTTGATGTACTTGGAAGTAAAAGCAAATTGATTTCATTAGTTTATATTTTTATTTGTTTATACTAATTTTTCGTAATATCCTACAAGTTTCTTAGCTGCATTTTCCCATTTTAGGTTATCCACCTCAGTCTTGCCGTGTTTTTTAAACATTTTTGAAATTCCGTCATATTTCAAGAGCCCGTAAATGTAATCAGCCATAGCGTCAATATCCCAAAAGTCTGCTTTTAACGCAAAATTCAATATTTCAGAGACACCTGATTGTTTTGAGATAATCACGGGTACATTTGATCGCATCGCTTCCAATGGTGAAATACCAAATGGCTCTGAGACACTAGGCATGACATAGACATCACTTAATGCAAACATCCTATCGACATCTTCCCCTTTGAGGAAGCCCGTAAAATGAAATCTGTTTGCAATTCCAAGTTGAGCTACCCGTTTAATGGTCTTATTCAGCATATCACCTGAACCCGCCATGACAAATCTGACATTTTTATCTTTTTGAAGAACTTTATAAGCAGCTTCAACAAAATACTCAGGTCCTTTTTGAAATGTCACTCGACCCAAAAAGGTGACTATTTTTTCTTTGACAGTTTTCTTTTCTCCCGCAAATGCCATATTGTCAATAGGTTCAACGGCATTGTGGAGCACCGCAACTTTTTCAGGGTCGATTCCATATTTATCTATAACAATATTCCTTGTGAGATTACTTACTGCGACTACCAAATCGGCAGCGTCCATTCCTCTTTTTTCTATATCGTAAACAACTTTATTTACATTTTCTCCGGATCTGTCATATTCAGTAGCATGCATATGTACGACTAAAGGCGCATTGCTGATTTTTTTTGCTTGAATTCCCGCTTCATACGCCAGCCAATCATGGGCATGAATGATGTCAAATTCATTGTTAATGGCTATTTCTTGAGCCAACATCGCATATCTTCGGACTTCTTCCATGATATTGCTCCCGTATTTACCTGAAAATTCATATTTTTCCGAAAATACTCTATTCTGTCCTATTTCTTTTGTGCCGCTTTCTTTTTGATTGATTAAGTCGTAGTATTCTTCAGGAGTTTGATAAGGTATCAATTTTGAGTTAATCTCTATATAACTCAAATGTTTTTGATACTCTGTGAATTGCTTATCGAAAATATTAAGGGGTACGTCACTTGCATTGACGATTCTGATATCTTTGTCTTCATCACCATATGCTTTTGGGACAACAAAAGTCACATCTACATGGTGTTTAAGAAGACCTTTTACAAGACCATAACTGGCTGTACCTAGCCCTCCTGTGATATGAGGTGGAAATTCCCAACCAAACATTAATATTTTCATTTTATTAATTTGTTTTCTTTATTGAAGCAATTTAGAAAAATATAATCATCAATTATTCTTTTTGTAATATTCAATCAAATCCATTACTCTTAGTATCTCTGATACACTCCACGCTTGAGAAATAGTACCTCTTGGCGTATGTGGGGGATCTCCGTCGTAGATTTCTGAAATTGTCCCTATCCCATGTTCCAAAAGTGTTTTTTCAAATTCATCCAGATACCATTGTATTTTCTTTATACCTGATTTTTTTCTTATTTTAAGATAAGCTTCTGCGTAATGCCCAAATAACCAAGGCCATACTGTTCCTTGGTGGTAAGCTTTGTCTCTTGTGGATTGGTCTCCCTCATATTTGCCTTTGTATTGTGTGTTTTTGGGGGATAAAGTCCTTAGCCCTCTGGTTGTAAGCAATTCGGTTTTTACCACTCTTACAATTTTAGCTTTTATTTTGTTTGAAACCGGACTATAAGGTAGAGAAGCAGCGATAATCATATTGGGGCGTATATCCCAATTTTTATATTCTCCATCCACGTAATCAGCGAGATATCCCTTTTTCTCATCCCAAAAAGTATCGATAAATGAATTTGGTATTTTGCCGGCAATATCTTTCCATTCTTTCAAATCAATTTTAGCATTAGCTTTTTCAGCAAGTTCTATAAAGAAATTGATAGCATTGAACCAAAGAGCATTTATCTCGACAGGCATTCCAATTCTCGGTGTTACGGCTTTGCCATCTGCGATAGCATCCATCCATGTGAGAGCTTTACCTTGTATGCCACCCCGGACTAAACCGTTTTGCTCCATTTTTATATTGTATTCCGTACCATTTTTATACCCTTGGAGGATTACCAACATTTTTTTGCCATATTTTTTCCAGGCTGATTTGTATTCTCCGGTTTTAGCGACATATTGTTGGATTGACCAAAAATACCAAAGGGGTGCATCGATTGAATTGTACGCAGCATTATTGTCCGAACCAATATTTGGAAATAGAGGACCGTTAAGCCTTTTGCTCATTGTATCGAGAACTGCTTTTGCTATATCGGGTTTATCGATGCTCGTGGATAATCCCGGTAATGCTATAAAAGTATCTCTTCCCCAAACTCCAAACCAAGGAAATCCGGCTACAATTTCAGTTTTCCCATTTTTTTTCTGAACAAATTGTTCGGCAGCATTGATTAGATTATTTTTAAAACTTGAGCGTTGAACCCTCTTCTTTTTTTCAGAATTAAATAACCTACTTATACTTTGTGGTTTTATTTCATCTGTTCCGGCTGCTAATATAATACTTTCACCTTTTTTTAGATTAAATTCGAAGTATCCCGGCACATAGAGATCTTCCAGGCATTCATATCCTCTACGCTCTTCTTCTCTATACTTAATATTGTAATACCAATCGGGACAATGTACGTATTCGGTTTTTTTTGAAAATTGAAAATGAACAGGAGTATAGCCCTGATACATTTTAAAATTAACACCATTTTGGGACAATTTATAAGTTTTATCCACAAAATTATTAGCTTTACTCAATTTATGCCTCTGTCTAAATGCCAAAAAGGGTTGAAGCCTTATTGTAGTCGGAGAATTACAATCCTTTACTGTGTATTTTATCAATATTCTATCGGAATTAGTAGCAAAAATACTTTCTTTTGTCAAGATAACTCCACCAACTCTATAAGTTATTTCTGGTATATTGTCAATATTTATTTCTCTGATATATTTATGACCTTTTGGAGAATAAACTCCATTTGGATATTCGTGAATACCAAGGTGAAATTCCGCATCATGCTGTATTATAGTAGGATCTACACCTGATACCAAGACATGCATTTCATCGTCAATCATGGGTTGTTGTGAAATCAGCAGCCCGTGATATTTTCTGGTATTGCAAAACAACAAGCTCGTAGTAGCAAATGCTCCGCTTCTATTTGTACGCAATAATTCATGTGTCAAAGAAAAGGAAAGATTTACTAATTTATTTCTGTCAAATTTAAGCTTATCCATAATAATTATTTTGAACTAAATGATACACACAAAAGTAATATAAAAAGTATTAATAGGTATCTTTTGAGAAGATTTATTTAATGATTTATCATAATTTATAATAGTTTTTAATTCAAAGGGTAAATAAGAAATGTGTAGTAGATACCAATATTAGATTATTTTGAGACTAACTATAGGCAAAATTATTAGGAAACAAACTTTTATAAAAACTAATTCCACTGTGCAGAGTGGCTAAGCTCTTAGCGAGCACAAAATAGAGTCATGAGATCGGAGCTGCTTTTTGCATTTTTACAAGCAGTTTTGTTGATGTAGGTAACATAGCGTACCTACGGCATACATTTTAGTTGGTTAATAGACTTTTTTACCCATATTTTGTTCCTAATGGCACTTGGCTGTAGTTTATAGAAGTAAAACGGATTAATTTCATAAGTGGGGTGGTTTGTTCAAATAGAAAAATTAATCTTATAGGAAAAAAATGAAATGCAGCTTTTCTTGTTGACAATATTTGTACATGAACTTATTTTTGTACATTTGTAGATTGATAAAAAAAAGAAAGATTATGGAATATGAAAATATATTGGTAGAAGAAAAAAATGGTATTGTAGTATTGTCTATTAATCGACCAAAAGCTTTGAATGCTTTAAATGCCGGGGTCTTTAAGGATTTGGATCATTTTTTTACTGAAAATTATAGCAATGATAAAGTCAAGGCTGTTGTTATAACCGGAGTAGGGGAGAAAGCTTTTGCTGCCGGTGCGGATATAACTGAATTTTTGGGGATGAATGATGAACAAGGGACGAATCTTTCCAAAAAAGGAATGGAGGTTTTTGATAAAATTGAAAATTTTCCGAAGCCTGTGATTGCTGCTGTTAATGGCTTTTCTCTTGGTGGTGGGAATGAATTAGCGATGTCGTGTCATTTTATAGTAGCAAGCGAAAAAGCCAGGTTTGGTCAACCTGAAGTTAATTTGGGGTTGATTACAGGATATGGCGGGACTCAAAGGTTGCCTCGATATATAGGGCAAGCTAAAGCTATGGAATTATTGCTTACCGGAGATATGATTAATGCTCAAGAAGCCAAAAGTTTGGGTTTGGTAAATCATGTGGTTGAGCACGGTAAAGAAGTTGAAAAGAGTATCGATATTTTGAATAAAATTATTACCAAAAGTCCTTATGCAATTGCTAAAATGATTGAGACTGTTAATGCTTTTTCGGATAAGACAAAGAACGGATTTGAAATTGAAGCGTATAATTTCGGTAAGACTATCGGTAGTCATGACGGGCAAGAAGGCGCTAAGGCTTTTTTGGAAAAAAGAAAACCGGAGTTTAAAGGTAGATAGATTGGTGATTTATTGTGCAGTCTGTTGTTTCTTTTATGTTAATATGTTATTTTTTTTAATAAAATACTTATTACTATATTGAAATTAGATAATTTTGATTTTCTTTGCAGATTAATAAATTAAATTGTCCCATGTTAAGTAGAAGAAGTGTAAGGGTTAAAGTTATGCAGGTTCTCTATGCTCAAAATAGAGATAAAGAATTACGCGATGCTGAAGTGATGAAATTATATAAAAGCTCTATAGAAGGGACTTTCGATATTTTTCTCTTCAATTTGTATTTGATAATCGAAGTCACCAAGGTTTCGGTTGAAGACGAGGCTAAACGTGTATCAAAATATATTGTTTCCGATGATGATAAATTATTTAAAAGCACATTGTATCACAATTCTATAATAAATAGTCTTGTGAATAACAAAATGCTTAAGACCAAAATGGAGAAACTCGGTTTTGCAGATTTTGTTGATGAAGATATATTGAGAAAACTTTACAAGAGTTTTTCCGAAGAAAAAAGTTATATAGATTATTGGCACAATAGAAAAAGCGTCGAGGATGATCGTAATATCTTGCTCGAATTGTATCGCTTTCTAAGAGCTAATGAAATGTTTGGCGAACTGATAGAAGAGAGATTTTATCAATGGATAAGCGAAAAGTCCGTAGTTATAGGAGCTGTCAAAAAAGTGCTGAAAAGAGATACATTTGAAGAGGATTTTATAAATGACTATTTACCAAGTAATGAAACCATAAAAGAATTTGGTGAAACTCTACTCAAAAATACGATGAATATCGAAGAGGAATTGGAAAAATATGTTGTGCCGAAGTTTTTGAAATGGGATAAGGATAGGATTGCGACCATTGACCTTATTTTTATAAAAATGTCTTTAGCAGAGATATTGTATTTCAAAACCATTCCTTGTAATGTCACTCTGAATGAATACGTGGAACTTTCTAAAGACTATTCAACAGAGAAAAGCAAAGAATTTATCAATGGTGTAATGGACAAAGTTATCAAAGATCTAAAAGAACAAGGATTGATAAACAAGACTATATAGTGTCTGTTTGAAAACACATCAAATTTGAAATTGATTCTTATTGTCATCTTAAACCTTTTTTACTAGTGTCAAGTCAAGCATACTCTTTCACGCCAAGTATTCGTTCTTTTTGCCGATAACTGCATTAATAATTTCCACCATAGCTACGGCTATGATGAAAATTATATGCTTTGTTCTCGACAAAAATAACATCAACTTACCCGAAACATT
>JALVEE010000110.1 GCA_027008645.1 Saprospiraceae bacterium | reverse complement strand
GTAACACAGTATTCTCCCGAAAATACTCCATTTAAATCTTCTGTAGTAGCTCCATTACTCCATTCATATTCATAAGGAGGAACACCGCCATTTACCGTCAAATCAACTGTTCCATTATTGCATTGAGGAGTAAATGTATTGGTGGTTGTTGCACTAAGCTCAAGTTCCTCTCCATTAACATATATTATAGTTCCTCCGGTTGGAGAAGATTGCATCGCAAATTCATTAGATTCATTTCTATATGGTTGACCATCAAAACATGCAAAAGATAACCTATGAATTATATCATCCCCATATGTCAACTTAGGGGTGTTGTTATCTTCCCAATCTTCATTACTATTTGTATTTTTCCGTGTAGGTACAATAATTTCTCGGTAGCCATCATTTTCATCAAATGCGATTAAATCATTATCATTATAGTCTTTACCGTTAAAATGGAATATTACTTCATCACCAAAAACTATTTCACTTGCTTCTATTTTAAAAACAAAGTAATCATGATCAGATCCGGTAATTATTGGTTCTCTATTGCTTATTCCAAAAACAGGTACACTCATTTTAAGTTCTTTCAATGGTTCACTTGTTTTTTTTACATAAACTCTCATCCCATCACTCAAATCCTCTGAATTTATTTCATACTCAGAATCATTATTACTAAATTCAATATATTCATTGTCGACACAATACCAGTAATTGTTATATATTTCCTTATTATTGCTAACAGTTACCACTTCGACCCGTTGTACATATGGTTTGAAGTTATCAAGAGTAAATTCTATGGGTTTAAGTGAATCTCCTTCCATTGGACCAAAAAGAGAATCATTTCTAACATTTATAACTTTTGCTTTTAGTAGATATTTACCATCATTGTATCTAGCTTTTCCGGGACAATTGGCTATTTTTTTTGAACCATCCATTGAATCATCCTTGTGGATGCGAGTGACAAAGTCTACATAGTAGAAATCATCCCATCTTCTTGGACCATAATCTTTATAGGCAAGGGGTTTTATGCCTGTTCTATCCCAACTTCCCTCATTATTTGGATTTCTTTTAGCAATGTGTTCCGGATATTTTTGATTTTCGTTTAACCTGCCCCCTAACCAAAATTTAGATTCAAAAAAGGGTCCCTTTATTAAATGGTACGATTGTGGTTGACCTTCCAAGCTTTTTTTTCCTATCAATAATTCCACTTTATGTATATTAAGAGTGTTATCATTATATAAAGGACCATTATTGGGTTGTCCATTTTCCATATCCGGCATTATTGGACGAATAAGAATATCGGTATAATCTGTTCCCGGATATTTAATTTTAACGCCTTCAGGATAATCATCAATATTACTTACCGTACTATCATACAAAATTTTAATATCATAATCAGGACCTTTATGCCATATTTCTTCAAGTGGATCTATGGCATTAATATCATTATTGACAAAGTCTGAAACATCCAGACTATTGTATTTGCTTAAATGCAGATGAGAGGATACATGCCCAGATTTTCCTAATATTCCGATATTATTTTCTTGATTGATATGGTTTGTCGCATAAATAGTGTCTATTCCATTTATGTAATAAAAAGTTGGATCACAATCTCCTCCTTGACAATCTGAATAAAGCACATTATTAGTTAAATCTAATATTCCATAAGTTTTTTCCATTGGAAAAGTATCATGAATTTCTACAAATTTCATATCTCCAATCTGTGTAGGTAATGAAGTATCATCAAATAAATGGACATACCCATAGTCATTATCCCCTCCTGAATCATCAATTACCACATATTTTAGGGTAGATCTGGTACCATTCTTTCTTTTATAATTTTCTAATTTAATTATTGTTCCTCCTTCAATGGCTATTACATGGTAACCCAGATCTTCAGTTCCTGGTGGTTCAGTAATGGTATAATCAATACCACCATGAAAATCATATGGTCTACTGGAATCTAGATACCTTGGACCAAAATCAGACACCACATTCCTTGTAACAAAATACTCAATAATACCTGAGTATTGACAATTGCTATTTGTACAATTATTGCAACTTTCATAAGGTACTGCTGGACCTAAATAATTAGTTTGTGAGTACAAATTGTTAACAAAAAAGATAATTACTGTCAATTTAAATAAATATATTGTTCTCATATCTATAATTTTATTGAATGAAATTCTGTTTGGAAAAATAGTGTATCCTTTTTATTGTGTTTTTTGTTTTTTACTATACCAAAATCATAAACCTCATAATTACCATATCGAGGATAAAACTTTTTGAAATAAATATAACCTGTTTTTGATGAAACAATATATATTTCCTTTTTTTTAATATTTCTAAAATCACTTATGCTTAAACCAATTGTGTAATTTGTACTTAAATATATATCACTTAACTTAAAACCCCTCTTTACACATTTGGTAAATACTACCTTTTCCCGATTTAAATCATATACATCAAAACAGCCTCCTGTCTTTTTAGTAGGTGTTACCCTAACATAAGCTAAATATTTACCATCTTGAGTTACTGCAGGTGTATGTCCTGAAGAATTTGGAACTCTCACTTGTTTCCAAACATTACCTTTATTATCCAAAATATTAATAATCCCAAATGAAGCAGGCACTTCATACTCTTCATCATATCCTTCCATAGCATTCAATTGATACAGAATAGGGGTATAGTTTTTACCATTTTCAATCTTATAGGCGAAATTAACGAAAATATCTAAACGACCAATATGTACACCTCTCTGTAAACTATTATACAATTCCTCAGGTATTTTACCTTTTAACTGAGTTTTAGTTAACTCTGGTACTTCATACCTCATCGGGTGGTGACCGGGGGTTATATCGTATTTTTCAAAATCGGTAAGTTCAAATGGATTATTTTCCCATATATCATATTTGCCGGATAAATTGCCTTGTTTGTCATAAAATAATATCGCATAGGTTGAGTCTGACCGGACAATCCTTTTTCTTGTAATTTTCTTCGTTATTTGTTTTTGCGATTTACTTTCACTACTACTATTATTTTCTTTTTTTATCTTTTTGGAGGTTACGGCTTCTTTATTATTATTCATTACAGTCTTGTTGTCAACAGTGGGTTTTGCCTTTTCTGTTACCTTGGTTCCGCCGCAAGCCATTATCGAAGCCAAGCCTCCTATGAATAAAATATATTTGATGATTTTCATATTGATTAGTATTATAATTGAATCAAAAACAACAATTTATTTTCAAAGTACTGCTATATTTTATAAAAAATCAAGTTTTTATGGAATAAAAGTATTCGTATTTGGAATTATTTTAATGAAATATCGGTTTCTAACGGACAAGTTGGCTCAGGCAACACATTACATATTTCGTATTCGGAAGAAGAAAGAAAACTATATATCAAAACTATTGACTTATTGAAAGAAGAAATATCTTATTTTAAAAAAATATTGGATAAAATTAAAAATTAAATGAAGACAAAAAATGGTTCTCTTTCAATCAAGAAATCCTTTTGCGTCTTAGCAGCTTTACAAGAAATAAAGTACCTTTGCGCTTTAGCGCCTTTGCGAGAAAAATAAACACCAATGAAAAATACATTACTTACTCTTGTATCCCTTTTCTTTTTTAGCATAATTAGTGCTCAACCTAAAAACGATTATTTTCAGAACACCTGACCCCAAAAAAACAACTAGAACGTATCGTATTGGAAACTAATATTTTTTAAAATATTTGTAACTTTGCCCTCGGATTTAAAAATGACCCATTATGCCACAGACAAGATTACCGT
>JALVEE010000109.1 GCA_027008645.1 Saprospiraceae bacterium | reverse complement strand
TGAAGGTCTGATAAATGCTTTTTCAGAAACCGAGAGGAGATTCATCCGGGTTTTGTCCCCCAAAATACTGCCTTTGGTCTTGTTGCTACTAGGGTCTATTGCGAGAATTGCCGGTTTTTTATCCTGTTTGATAATATACAAACCAAGACTTTCCAACAATGTGCTTTTGCCGACACCCGGAGATCCTGTAAGACCGATTCTAAGTGTATTTTGGGGTTTTACCAGACATTTATTTATGAGCTCTTTTGCAATTTTTTTATGTTCTTCTTTTTCACTTTCTATCAGAGTAATAGCTTCACTTAAGGCAAATCTATCCTTAGAAACCAATTGCTTAAACAGTTTCCTTATATCAGAATATGTTTTTTTTCTGAATTTAATATTTGGATTAAAATTGCTCATCAATAATATTTTCACACAATTAAAGCCAAAAGTACATTTTTATAATTTACTAACAAAAATATAGTTTATAATTTCAGAGGGCACATTTTATTTTATTGTTTTTTGCATAAACTTCTGTTGAACTTAGCTATTGTGTTTTTGAAAAAAAAACAGGAATTCATTGTTTTTCTCAATACAATTTACTACATTTGTTATTGTTAAACGATAAATAATAATTGTTTTACAATAATATTTTATTTAAATAACTTCTAATTTAAGTATTATGAATTCACTAAAACTATTGCAAAATTTGATTAATTTTTTTTTCTATGGATTTTTCACATCAGTGATTATTATAATTTTAATGCACCTTATTATACCTGGAGAGTCGTTATATACTCTTTTAGTAGCGACTTCTAGAACAGGTCTTGAAAAACATTCAATCAACGGGCAAGAGATTAACTTATTTACATTGATATTGAACCTTACTCGTTTTTTACTTTTCTCTGCAATACTCATTTTCTTTAGAAAAGTGGTAATGAAATTTGTTGTAGGGAACATATTTGGTGAATCTACTAGGAAAAATTTAAAGTATATGGGACTAAGTACTATAATGCTAGGAATCTTAAAAATGTTTATGAATGTTTATTTGCCATATGTGTTTGGTAAAGGGCTCACATTATTTTCTCTTAATTTCAAAGGATTCGAATCAACTTACTTCATAATTGCTCTTGGTCTTTTATTTATATACATGTCTAAAGTATTAAAGGAAAGTTCCATTTTGAAAGAGGAAAATGCTCTAACGATATGAAAATAGTTATTAATTTAGATGTGATGTTAGCTAAAAGAAAAATGCGAAGCAACGAATTGGCTAAGAAAATAGGTATAACAACGGCAAATTTATCAATTTTAAAGACAGGAAAAGCCAAGGCAATTAGATTTTCTACTTTAGAAAAAATTTGTGAGACATTGGATTGCCAGCCAGGAGATATAATGAAGATTGAAAAGAATATGAAGTGATTTTTTTTATCTCTACAAACGCTTTTATTATTCTAATACTTACTTGAATAGCTGTTTCGCTTCTCAATACAGCAGACAACATTTGTCAATTCTATTATTTCCAAGTGTCAATATTTTTCTTGGTAGATTTGGTTCAAATTATAGAAAGGACTTTTCTTTTATTTATTGTGGTTTACTAAGTAAATTTATAAAGACATTTATAATCCAAATTTGTTTTTATAAATAATTAATAAAACGATAACACCAACAGAAATCAAAGTTCCAACCGGTAAGTACCATAGCGTTGCAATCGATAATACAACTCCATACCAATATGTCCAATTTTGTGAAGTTTGCAATGCGTAAATAAACAGAAACCATAACAAGCCAAAAAAAATAAACATTGGTCCAAGTTTAAACACATCAATATTTAATTTTGAAAAAATATTGGACCAAGGTCCTGGTTTTTCCGGTCCAATATACTTCCCATTAATCATAACATAAACACCGTCAATCAACATATAAATGGCGTTAATCAATCCGATAATTGTTAGTATTATTTTCATTTTAATCGTATTTTTTACATCGGTTTTGAGGAATTTTAATAATTGTTTTTACAAATATAAAATATTTTTGGTTAATAATTCCAATGTTTGTTCTTTCATTGATTTTGATGTATCTATTATTTTAATATTTTTTTGAATTGCTTGATTTGGAATTCTCTTTGCTATTCCTTTTAATTCGCCAAGAGATTGAGGTGTTTTACTCAACTGTCTAAGTATTTTAACCGTTTCAACCTTTTCTTTTTCAGGGGTAATTTTTTCAGTTTTTCTATATGTCCCAAAAACACAAAAATAAGTTTATAGGTCAAAATTAAGGTGCTATTTGTCCTACATTAAGCACGACGGCACAGTGATATTAAATTATATTCATAATTGTTAATACAATTTGAATAATCGAAAGCGGTAATGTTAAAATCAGTATTAATTTGGAAAGCCAATTATTAAATTCTTTACATCCCTTTCTCAAGTGATAAAAATGAAAGAAAAAAGCAAAAATCCCACTCAATGCTACGAAAAAAGAAATTACATATCCTGCTAATAATTCCCTTTCAATTAGTATTAATCCAAAAAGAATCGCAAATAATATTGGAAAATGAATCAATAAGAATCCTTTTACATCACTTGTGTAATCCGGATTAAATAATTTCCATTCCTGCCAATAAGCTGAATCAATCTCATGATTTATTAGAATCACGGAATTAATTAGGTAAATCCAAAATATTAAACTCAAATCCATTTTCATTCAGTTTTAGTTTTGAAGAACGTTTCTTTGCATGCCGCACAACGGGAGTCTGCGCATAAACTCACCTTTAAAAATCAAAAATAGTAAATACTTTTCTGACATTGACTATGAAGCGCCGGATAGTTGGTAAAATTTAACCTATTGAGGTAGCTATTTATGAACCCCAGGGTTAAAAAAGGTCTTTTAACCTTCTTTATTGAGAACATCTTTAAAACCAAGTTTCTCCAAATCCATTAAATTTACAAATAAATCTATTATTCTTGCCCATGAATCTTGAGATACATGACCATCCAAATTCATCAGAAACAACTGATTTCGACATATCCCTTGAATAAATTCCATATCTTTTTGTCTTTTGTATTAGACTACAAGATACAAATATATCCTCATATATCCAAATATATTATTATGTAATTTTAGCTTGTCCTTAGGTTTTTGCGCAGTATGACGGTCTCGCGATATGCAGAGTGGCGAAACTACTAGAATCTTTTAAAATACTGCGATGTCAAGTAAGCTATTTAAAATACGAATTTCGTATTTTTCGCCATTCTGTTATCATCGCTTGTTAGTCGCCGGCTTTTATATTAATTTAGACTTTATTTAATAATTTCCCAAAAACCTCCTTTTGCCGGACCAATTCGTTTTAAAATATTTCTTTTACTTAATTTTTGAATATTCCTTTCAATTGATCTTTCTGTAATTCCAATAATTAATGCCATTTCTGGAATTGTAATATGTTTATTAGCTTTTACTAATTCCAAAATTTTCCCCGACGTTTTCCCCGACGTTTTCCCCGACAAATTTATTTCTTTTGTTCCAAGTAAGATTTCATCCTTAAGTTCTATGATTGTACTAAATATTTCACCATCTATAAATTTTACTTTTGAATTTTTAGCATAATGAGGTAAATACTTATAAATATTCCTCATTCCAGAACCCACTTCTTCGACTCTTCCCATTTGTAACATTAATCTACTTATAGTTGGATTCTTTGCTATTGGCATAAAATTCTTTGGGTCAATTTTTCCAAATAAAATTGGATTATTCGGATTTGTAAATTCAATTTTATCAGAAAATAAATTGATAATTCCTGGAACAGGACTCAAATATTCTCTATGAGTAATAATATTTGCTACAAGTTCTCTAAATATTGTTGTTCTAAGATTAATTCTTGTAGTTCCTTCAATATAAAATGGATTGTTTAGGTGTTTTTCTATAAAAGACATCATTAAATCATATGCATCAAGAATATTTGTCCTTTAATCTATCATCATATCGATCTACATTCTCTTTCCTTAATAATGCTTCAAACTTATAAGAAGGTAAAATTGTTGCTATAGTTTTATCTGTTCCAAAGAATACAACAGATGCTAATGTAAAGCCAGAAATATTATTCTTATTTGTTTTATAAAATCCTGCCTTAATCAAAAACTCTTCATTATCTAATTCCGACCAATGATTATTAGGATTATTTATCTTGATTAAATGTTTTGCTCGTAGTATTTAGTTTATTCAATTTTGCTTTGGTATTTATTAATAACAGTTTTAATATGGCGCATCTTGCATTCTTTTTTTCGTAAAATTGAGTTAATATATTGACAACTATTCTAAACACTTATTCTTTTTAACAGAAGTATTGTAAAAGAAAAGTTATTTGTCATATTCTGTTGGTAGTTTTACTCCATTTCTATCACTAACCCAAAGTAGGCTCGTTATCCACCACCTTTTCCCATCAAATATTAGTTGAAAACTATTTATTCCCTTTTCTTCAATATTCGACTCCTTTGCATAATAACTTTGAAACACATGTGCTATTCCATTGTACATATTAATGGTTTTATTTAATTCATATTCAATGAATCCATCTCCTTCATAGTATTTCATTCCTATGCGTACAAATTCTTCAAGAGCATAAGTTCTTATTATTCCATTCCCTGTTGAATCATGGTTCAGTACCGATATTTGAGCGGTTGGAGTAAATAATTGTCTAAATGATTCCCAATTTCTTTCTTTCCCCCTTTCACCAGTTATAATTTTTAAACTCTCGTTAATTGTTCCATCAATAGTTTTAACAACATTTGAGTCTAATTCTAACGAGTTTTGTGCGGATAGATAAAAAATTCCTAATTGTACAAATAGTATTGTGATAATATATTTCATTTTTTTTAATTGTTGCTATGATAAAGATAAAAGGAGGATGCAGCGATTTAAAGTTTTCGTTCTTATCTACTATTACCTTTTATGATAGTGTTAATAATTTCTAAAACTGTTTTCTATTTTTCATTAGCTTCTTCTAACTCTATTATGAGAGTTTGATTACCGTAATTTACATATTCCATCTTTACAAACCCCAATTGTTCACTAAACCAATAGTTGAATTTTGATTGACCGAACTTGCATTTTGATTTTGATTCTACTTTCCAACAGTTTTCTATTTGTCCAAAAATAGTTGTGATATTCTCATTAGCGGTTATTGTATATTCAGAATATACGTGTGTGTTTTCCCAATCTCCCCAACCTTCTAAGATGTCCAAACTTCCGGTCCAAAATTTCCCTATTTTCAACGGCAATCTTACTTCAGGGAATGGAGCAACTTCTGTAAAATTAAATTGATTACCCCTAAATGGATGCATCCAAACTTTTTCAACATTTTCAATTACGCCTTCAATTCCTTCTTTTGCCCAATTAGTTAAAAATGTTTTATTTAATTGACTTTTCTCATTCCGTTTAAAATCTTCTCCAGTAAACTCATATTGAACGATTATTTCGTCTTGTTTTTCTGGTTGAAATTGCCATCGTTTTCCTGTTGCCATCAATTTTATTCGACTATTTGATATTAATTCATTTTTGCTTGAAGTAAATTTTGCTCGATAAATTAATTCTCTACAAGGACGAAATACTGTTCTCTTCTTTTTAATCACACTAATTATTGTGTCTTTAACAGCATTTCCATTATCATCTAAAATTGTTACTTTATTACCATCAAATTCAGGCATTTTTTCGGGTGTACATTCTATTGGACTAAATACAGATTTATTAACATCCTTGTTTAAACAGCCTATGTTTAAGCTTAAAAAAAGTATAGATAAAGTTATAATTTTATTTTTCATACCGGTAATGTCAAATGATTTTATAATCAAAAAGGCAGTCTGCTAAAACTTGCCCTCCACCAATATTATGTACAATTAAATTCCTTTTCTTGTCTTGTGACTTTATGTCGACTACAATTCCAATATGAGTTATCGCTCCACCTAGATTCCAACAAACAATGTCTCCGGGTAAATAATCTTCTGCTTTATCGGAGATTGGTTTCTCAGCACCTTTACGCTTAAAGTAAGTCATTAAATTAAGAACTCTACGATGGTCAATATTTTTATCTGTTGTTTTAAGTCCCCATGTTTTAGGATAAGCATCGAAGTTAACCACCATATCTTCGTGAATTTCTTTCTGTAAGTCAATTCCAATTTTTCTATAAGCACGAATTACAACATCTGTACAAACTCCTTTATCACTTGGTATGTCTCCATTTGGATAATCAATTGAGAAGTAACTTGGATCATAAGTTACATTTTGTTTTGTCAATTCAAGAGCACTATCAGAAAGATTAATCTCTGTTTGTGAAAAACAAAGATTTAGGCTAAAAAAGATTATTATTAAAAATGCTTTTCTCATATTTGTGTTAATATCGAAAAAAAATCAAAAATTATAATTTTAAGATACTTGGGTTTTTACGATTAGAAAGAAAAGATAGAATCTCTATTACCCCATACCTTCCAGCTTTTGCTTTTATTCCAATTGCTTGTGTTGCTTCAATCCACTGCTTTACAGACAAAACAAAATTATTTCTTCCTGATGTATTTTTAATTGTACCGAATTCGGTAAAATTAAAACCTGGGTTATACAATGCTTCCCATTCACCCCAATACTCAATTGTGCTTTTTAAACTTAAACACACTTAATAATGATAACATTTTGCAATTGACTTTTTGCTATATCCATTAAAGAAATAGAATCATTTTCTTTTTGAGAAATCACTGATATTTCAACACCCTGTATATTAATTTTCTTATTCTTTGGCATATTCCAAATTAAAGATTAGCTAATAAACCATAAATTTAATACTATTCTTTTAATATTTTACTTTGTCTTCTAAAAAAAATGAAAAATCTAATTTTACAAGACTACTTTGTCTATATTAAATTATAAATTACCTGTAAGAATTTATAATTAAATATTACAGTTTTTTAAATCTTTTAGTAATATCTGCTAATGGATAACGGATAATGATATGAAGCGTAGCCTGACGTTAGGCGGCTATGATGTTTTACTGCTTGTTAGCGTGTCATTATTTTTAGAGAAAAGTCAATCCAATTCGTCTGTTCAATCCTTGTTCAAAGATTCGGATTAAAGTCGAAAGTTGAATATTCCCTTTCGCATTCTCTAATTTAGAGATATAACTTTTTTTCGTCCCAGCTTTTTCGGCTAATTGTTCTTGAGTCATTTTAGCCTCTTTTCGAGCTTCTTTTAGCATTTCGGAAATAATGAACATTTGAGCATTTTCCTCATATTTATTTCTGCTTTCAGTTCCTATTTTTCCGTGTTCAACTTCAATTAGTTGCTCAAAATCCGTTATGTTTTTATATTTATTCATCTCTTTTGTTTTATTCATTTCTTGAGTCTTTTTGTTCAAAATACAATTTCATTAATTTTTCCGCCTTTTCAATTTCCTTTTTCGGTGTTTTTTGAGTTTTCTTGTGGAATCCATTGAAAAGCACCACTAATTTATCTTTATCAAAACAGCAAAATATTCGATATATGTTTGATTGGTATTCAATTCGGATTGCGTAAAGTCCATTTGTTCCAACCAAATGTTTAAGGAATTTTTCAGGCACACGTTCTACTTGTTGAATTAATTCGAATACGTATTGAATTTTCCCTTTTACTTTAACGTTTTGTTTTTGATAAAACTCAATAAAATGATTTTCAAAGAATATTATTTTTCTAACCACATGACAAAGTTAACTTAAAAGATAACTTTATCCAAATTTTGAAGCGTTTTTTATTCTTTTTTAATGCAGAAAACCTATGTTATTTACGTAACATAGATATAAATTATTCTGTATTTCAAACAAATATAATCCTTTTTGACTTTATTGTTATTGAAATTATTATACTTTCAAATTATAATTTAGTCATATCATATCCTTTTTTTCTTTAACTTTGTGATATTTTATCATAAATAGTGAATTAATAGGCTTTGAAAATTATAATAATAGGTACTGCATATCCATTCAGAGGAGGAATAGCTTCATTTAATGAAAGACTGGCGGAGGAACTTATCGCTATGGGGCATGAAGTAGTAATTTACACTTTTACTTTGCAGTATCCCAATTTTTTATTTCCGGGGAAAACTCAATTTTCCGATGATCCAAAACCAAAACACCTTAAAATAATACCTATACTCAATTCCGTGAATCCTTTAAATTGGATAAGTTCAGGATTGAAAATAAAGAAAGAAAAACCGGATTTGATAGTATCAAAGTTTTGGATTCCGTTTATGGGACCGTCCCTTGGAACTGTCATCCGGTTGGCAAAATCTAAAAACACTAAAGCAATTTCGATTATCGATAATATTATTCCTCATGAAAAACGAATTGGGGATAAGCTATTATCCGGTTATTTTGTTAGGGCAATAGACAAATTTATCGTGATGTCCCTTTCTGTCAAAGAGGATATGAAGCAGTTTACCAAAACAAAACCCGTTATCTATAAAGCACATCCTATTTACGACAATTATGGTGAGATAATGAGTGCTAAAAAAGCTAGGGAATATCTCAATTTGGATACAGAGGGTAAGTATGTAATGTTTTTCGGATTTATAAGAGATTACAAGGGACTTGATTTACTTTTGGAAGCAATGTCAGACAAAAGAATTAAGGAATCCGGAATCAAATGTATAGTTGCGGGGGAGTATTATGGCAATAAGGAGAAATACGACAAACAAATTGAGGAATTGGATATAAAAGACCAATTGATTTTGCGAACTGATTTTATTTCCAATGAAGATGTGAAATATTATTTCTGTGCAGCTGATTTGATAGTACAGCCATATAAAACAGCGACACAAAGCGGAATTTCGCAAATTGCCTATCATTTTGAAAAACCTATGATAGTGACCAATGTAGGTGGATTGCCTGAAATTGTGGAACACGGAAAAGCGGGATATGTTGTAGAACCCGAAGCTCCGGAAATAAGCAAATCCATTTTGGACTTCTTTGAAGGGAAAAGGATTAATGATTTTGAAGAAGCGGTAAAAAGAAAGAAAAAAGAATTTTCGTGGAGAAATTTCGTTCAAAAGATATTGGAATAAACAATAACCTATGATAATCAAATCAAAAGCCCCACTTAGATTGGGTTTGGCAGGAGGAGGCACAGACGTAAGTCCTTATTCAGATGAATTTGGCGGAGCTGTACTAAATACCACGATAAGCCTGTTTGCAAGAGCTATAATAGAACCGCTGGATAATGATATGATTGTACTTGAATCCCAGGATTTGGGAGAGTATCAGGAAATGGAAAGTTCATTGGAATTGGATATCAATGAAAAATTACCATTACTTAAAGGAGTGTACAACAGAATCGTAAAAGATTATACCAAGACCCCTTTATCATTTAAACTAACCACAATAGTGGACGTGCCTAAGGGATCAGGTTTAGGTACATCATCGACCTTAACGGTAGCAATCATTGGTGCTTTTGTAGAATGGCTGAACCTACCTTTGGGTGATTATGACATTGCCAAATTGGCATATGAAATCGAAAGAGAAGACCTAAAACTTTCAGGAGGAAAACAAGATCAGTATGCAGCTACTTTCGGTGGTTTTAATTTTATTGAGTTTCATAGCAATGATCAAGTAATTGTAAACCCCTTGAGGGTGAAAAGCAAGTACAAGTATCAATTAGAATGGAATTTGGTATTGTATTATACCGGCACAAGCAGGGATTCTGCAGATATCATAGACAGTCAAACCAAGGAATTTAAGCAAAAAGAAGGTAATGCCATTAAGGCTGCTCATTCGATAAAATCCATAGCTTATAAAATGAAAGAAGCTCTTCTAAAAGGAGAAGTACATCAAATAGGTGCATTGCTTGACCAAAGTTGGCAAGAAAAAAAGAAAATGTCCACGGCAATAACTAATAATATCCTGGATAATGTATATAATTCTGCGATTGCTGCCGGTGCAAGCGGAGGAAAAATATCAGGTGCAGGAGGAGGAGGTTTTATGATGTTTTATTGTCCCGGAAACACAAAGCATAAAGTGATTGAAGCCTTGGAAAAATTTGGTGGGCGAGCATATAATTTTGTGTTTGAAGACGAAGGATTATATACCTTTACAGTGAAGTAAGTTTTTGGAAAAATACTAACCCGGATTATTCATGCTTTTAGCTTTAAGAAGATATAAGACATGCAAATACGCAGATATATTATTATATTTCAAGGTCTTCGTAACGCAACAGAAGCAAAGGTTACCCTAATTTTTGGAGTATTATTTTTTTTAGTTATCTAAAGCTCCAGTCAAAATCGGCAATTTTCACCAAAGCCGCTTTTAGTAATTCTATAGAATCTCTGATATCTTTGGTATGTGCCATTTCGATTACTTGGTGCAAATGTCTTGTTGGAATGGATATAGCTCCTGCAATAGATCCTCCTTTGCCCGATCTTTGAAGACTTGCAGTATCAGTTCCTCCTTTCGGCAAAATTTCCATCTGAAAATCAATTTTGTTTTCACTTGCTACTTCCTTTAAAAAATTGACCATACGGTAATCGGCAATAGTCATTCCGTCCAATATTTTAATTGCTGTACCTTTTCCTAATTTTGTAACGACTTCCTGAGGATTAGCACCCGGCAAATCATAGGCTATGGTAGTATCAAGAGCTAAACCAAAATCAGGATTTATACCGGAACTGGCGATTGTTGCCCCCCTAACTCCAACTTCTTCCTGAACTGTAAACACTCCATATACATCATAGGGAACATCGGTATCTTTTAATTCTTTTAGTGCCTCAATAAGAGCGAAAACGGAAACTCTATTATCCAATGACTTTGAATTTACACATTCTCCCATTTGGATTAATTCGCGTTCTCTTGTGATAACATCACCGGGCTGTATCAACTTTTTCACTTCCTCAACTTTCAATCCTGTATCGATGAAATAATCAGTTAGCTCCGGCATTTTCGTTTTTTCCTCCGGTTTCATTATATGTATAGGCTTGGACGCCATAACTCCTATTATATCTTTTGTTCCGTGAACAATTACTCTTTGAGCAGTCAATGTTTTTGGGTCAAAACCACCGAGAGGCTGAAATCTTATAAATCCGTCATCATCGATATATGTAACAATAAAGCTTATTTCATCCATATGAGCTGCAATCATTACTTTCTTGCACTCTTCCTGTCCGGACAAAACACCTTTTTTAAGAGCTATCACATTTCCCATATTATCCGTATAAACCCTGTCAACATACGGCTTGATATGATCCATTATAAATACTCTAATCGGTTGTTCAAATCCCGGTGCTCCGGGTATCTTGCATACCCGTGAAAGTAAATCAATATTAATCATCTGGTAAAATTTTGCCCACAAAGGTAATTATTTAGAATGAAATAAAGAAATGCGCCCAGATTTTCTGAACAGATATCATATTTTATTGTTAACAATATCAGTTGCTGCAAAATGATATACTATGAAGATAATGTTGGATATAATGAAATTGAGATTTAAGTTTTTGTCTATATTTGGTCCTAAAAAAGCAGCAGATTTAGCCTTAAAAATATTTCAAAAACCACATTTTAATAAAATCAGGGAAAGAGAAAAAGAGTTTTTGAATACTGCCAAAATTGTCAGGATTAAAAATGATGAAGAGGATATCATCTTGTACGAAACAGGCGATAAATCGGGAAAACCAATAATTGCAGTACACGGTTGGGATTCCAATCCGGGTAGTATGTCGGGAATAACAAACAAGCTTGCTAAATCGGGATTTCACATATTCAGCCTGAATGTTCCTGCTCACGGTATATCAAAGAGAAAATCAACAAATATGTTTGATACCTCGGATATCATCATCAAGGTATTAAAATGGATAGATAGAAAAGAAGAAGTGTCGTTTGTAACACATTCATTTGGTTCGGGGGCTGTAAGTTTGGCACTGCAAAAATCCGGGATAGAAGTAGATAAACTTGCATTTGTAACATCTCCTGATAAACTTTGGGATATTTTCAAGGATTATGCCGATATGATAGGGCTCAATGATACGGCATTTAAGCTAATGATAAAAAAAACAGAAAAGCGTTTTGGCAGAAGCTTTGATAAAATGCAGATATCTAAAGTTCTGAATGACGCAAAATACCAACAATTGCTCTTGGTACATGATATCGATGACAAAATATTACCTTTTGGCAATACAAAATCGATACATCATTCAAACCCCAAGAGTAATATTTTTTCTACAAAAGGCAGGGGGCATTACCGCATATTATGGGATGAAGAAGTCATTGATGAAATTGCTCAATTTTTAATTTGATAAGCTTTCTTTAATCCGGATGTAAAAACCCATCCCCGCCCCTCAGGGCTGGACAGTTCTGCAACACTTGCCCCTTAATCCCTTAAAGGTGAAATCCACACGCAATTTCAAGGCATTGATAAAATGCGGGTTGATGCACCTCCTTTAGGAGCTTACGTTATGACACATCTTTTAATAAGTGTAATAACAAAAGCTTTCTCAGGAGAGAATTGATTCCGGTTTTAGCACCCATCCCCCCAGTGAAACATTTCATTTGTTTCACGGGGTAAACCAGCCCTCACAAAGGGAAGGGAGAAGTGGAGGTGCTTGATTACTAAAAATAGCTATTTGAGAATCATCTTGTTTTATAACTAAATGGTATTTTTTTTGTGAAAAAAGCGTTGCTATTGCGGTTTACCCCGTGAAATAGGCTTAGCCTAAATTGAAAATTTATTTCACTGGGGGTTGTAGCTTCCTCCCTTGTAAGGGAGGATTGAGGTGGGTTCTAAATAAAAAAGCATGCAAATATTATTACACAAATATGGAGTTTTAACGTATTTGATTTTACTTAAACAAAATCTCGAAATTCGTATTAAGACACTACTTATCCATATGTACATCCATTTGTGGAAAAGGTATGCTGATCCCCTCTCTGTCGAATGCTTTTTTGACATTTTCTTGCATAAAAAAGTAAGTATCCCAATAATGTTCACTTTTCACAAATGGTCTTGTTGCGAGATTAACGGAACTATCTCCAAGCTCTGATACCACAACAGCTTGAGCAGGTTCATCCAAAATATATTTGCATTCTTTTCCCACATTGAGTATGATATTTCTCGCTTTGTCAATGTCATCGTTGTAGCCGATTCCGAAAGTCAATTCGACCCCAATTGTGTCTTGTCCGGATATATTGGTAATCACATTATTGGTAACAACACTATTAGGGACTATAATTCTCTTATTATCCAAAGTTGACAATACAGTGTTAAATATTTGTATTTCTTCAACTTTTCCGGTTTTTCCTCCACCAATTTCAACAAGGTCTCCAACTCTATAGGGCTTGAAAGTAAGTAATAAAATACCGCTTGCAAAATGAGCCAAACTACCTTGTAATGCCATACCGATTGCAAAAGCCAAAGCCCCGAAAATTGCAACGAATGAAGTTGTCTCAACACCAAACATTCCCGCTACAGCTATGAGAACCATAATTTTGATAGCAACATTGACCAAAGATGCTAAAAAAGGTCTAACAGATTCATCTACATTTCTTTTTGCCAAAACCCTTTTCACGATTTTAGTTATAAATCCGGCTAACCAAAAACCGATAATCAACGTTAAAACAGCTCCGATTACTTTTGGAGTATATAGTGTGATTAGCTCAACCAATTTTTCAAAACTAAAGTATTTTTCCATTTTGTTTATATTTTATAGTTTGACGTCTTAATATCAAAAGGTAACATTTTTTAAACAAAAAAGTAATCCGGCAATTACCGGACTACTCTTTGTTAACAAAACCAAACAACATTATTGCACTATTATTTTTTTAGAAGAAGTGCTATGCATAGTTTTTAAAGTCAATATATACATGCCCGGCAATAAATTATCTCTATCAAATGCTATTTTTTGTTTCCCTTGCATATTTCGGTTAACGATATTTTTAAGCTTTTTTCCATCCAATGAATAAAGAGATATATCTACTCTTGTTTTTGAATTAACATTGAAATCAATAAATGACTTCTTACTTACCGGATTTGGATAGATATTAAATCCTATACTATTTTCTTCCGGATTATTTGTAGCGACAATTTCTTCTACATCAAGAGTCCAAATACCTCTACCATGTGTAGCGAGGACTATTTGATTATTAACAATTTTCATTTGCCAAATTCCTACAGCCGGTAGTCCATTATCGGCATAATGCCAAGAAAGACCATTGTCTATTGACTCAAATAATCCAATTTCAGTACCTGCCCAGATAATATTGGTATCAAAAGGCATTACAAGCAAGCTATAAGTTGCAACATTTGGAAAACCGTTTTTGCTTTTTTCCACTCCATTTTTCTCAAACCCGGAAATATCAGTCCAGGAATTCCCAAAATCATTCGTTCTTAATATTTTTGGACCATTTGCTTGCGAAAACAATACATAGGCAGTACTACTATTAACAGGGTGAGTTGCCAATCCTGTGACATTTCCCATATTAGCTTTATCATAGGTGGAGGTTTCTTCCCATGTTTCTCCTTTGTCTCTCGAAAGTGCAATTCTTGAATAATTTGTAATTGCTGAACCCGACCAAACAATATTGGCATCAGCAAGAGAAATTTTGGTAGGCGGTCCGAAAAATGAAAATTCCCAACTGTCAGGCATAGTCTTAATAGACCAAGTACTTCCAAAATCTGTCGATTTAATCAATCCCTCGTCACTACATACAAATATCAAATCAGGATCGATTTGAGAGGAGGCTATTCTGGTGATAAAGGGACCTTCAGAATCTGGGAGATCGACATAATTCCAAGTCTTTCCTCCATCGGTACTTCTGTATATGAAATTGCCTTGAGAAGATTCCAATACGAGATTGGGATTAGAATAATTCCATGCAGCTTCAAAACCATCTCCACTCGGGGCATAATTCCACTTTGATTTACTGTCCGGATCTTTTGGTGATACCCACGACCCGTTATCTTGTGTTCCTCCCACATATCTGTCAGCACCATTCATCTTGTCAACACCATAAAATTGAGATACATTATAGCCATCTGATGTATTGTAATCAATACCATCCCATGCAGCAAATGTATCCCCGGTTTGCTTAAATGAAGTTCCATTGTCTTTAGAAAAGGCAACACCACCATCATTTGCATTCAGTACATAAAAGGATTTTGCAACTGTATCTACCGGAATAAAAATCAAATTGTGATGATCAACGTGGACTCCCTTAGTGCCAACCGAGCTAATTCCACTATATTCTCCGTATCCATCTGTGACGGGATCAAACTCAGCCAAAAACCCTTGTTCAAAACCGGTTTTGAAAAACAGACTACCCTCCGGTAAACTATCAACCGAGCCTTGGAAACCCGGTCTTTTTCCTTTGTAAAAATAATATTGAGCTTTATTGACAACATTTTCACCACTTGAAATCACATCATTTGGTTCTTCAGTATAATCAAACATATTCACTAAGACTATATCCGGATATGTTGAATTGTTTCCGGTATAATCCTTAAATGTCCACTGTCCGTCTTTATCCAAATCTACTATTGTCAAACTGATTTGCCTATTGTTTTTTAAGTCCCAAGCTTCAAAAGGAACCTCGATAATCGTATCATAAGAAAGTTGAAATGTAGAAAAATCCATATTGAGCAAATGGGCATTTTGTTTTTTGTCTTTACCAAATCTTATCTCTACATCAACTAAATCTTCATCAGATGTATTGGGATTTACTTGAAATTGACTCGCAAAATCACTTGCAAGTCCGTCTCCGTCAAAAGGAATATTTGAATTTACTTCTACTAAGAAATTAGTATTGTTTTGAAATTCCTTAAGAGTTTTTACATCACCCTCACTATTGCTGATACTTATTTCCAAAATAGAACCTGAACCTGCCACCCACACTTTGTTTGCATCATAGGGATGTGCAGCGATAGCATTATCATACCAACCTTGTCCACCCAGCCAATTTGCTGAACCTTGCAGTAATACTTTCTTTACTGTTCTCATCGAATCTTCAGAAAAGTACAACTGCGCTCCTGAATCATGGTCACAAGATAAAAATACATTGCCGTGTTTTACCGGAGAAACAGCCATCTCTATTCTTCCAACGCCCTCGGCTCTCGAATCAAAAACTTTATCCCAAGTTTCTCCACCATCAGTTGATTTGATCACGCCATCGTTTAGAATGGTAGCATACATCACAGAAAAATTTCCGGGTGTATAAACCAATTGTTGGATAGTACCCTCCTGAGAAAGGTATTTTTGTTTCCAAGTTTTACCACCGTCTTTTGATTTAAGTACGAATGATTTAAAACCTTTTCTTCCCCTTGTGCAAGCTAATATCTCATTCTCATCATCAGGGTTTACAAGCAATCTAAGTACGTTTAAAAACCTGTCGTCACCGGTAGTCGAACTCAATGCTTTCCAAGTTTTGCCCTTATCTACAGACTTCCATACTCCGCTACCATTTACCATAAGACCATCAAATCCCTCACCTGTCCCTGCATAGATAACATCGGTATTATGCTTAGACATTGCCAGAGTTGATGTGGCAAGATTGGGCAAATCCTCTGTGAGATTTTCCCAAGTTTCAGCTCCATCGGTAGTTTTCCATACTCCACCTCCAACTGAACCTGCATAGAAAGTATGGTGCGTCGTATCATCCGGATCAACAATTAACCCTCTTGTTCGCCCCCCTATGTTAGATGGACCTCTTTCAATCCAATTTAGCTTTTTTGAGTCTCTATATTGTAGTGATTCCTTTGCTTTTTGGTATTCTTTCATAATATAGCCCATTTTATATTTAGGCAATTCATTGTCATTTCTCACCCTTATATGGTTGTGAATTTTAGCGAATTGAGCAGGACCGTCAAAATGTAGATGGTTCTTAATAAATTCTTCCGAAAATTCTTTCAAGGATATATTTTTGTTATCCAAAAAATAGAGTCCTTTGATAGAGAAAAGTACTATTAAGCTTAAAGCAATAAGTATTGGTTTTTTTATACTGAACATAATATTTTATTTATTTTAATAATTTTATTTGAATTTTGTAAGGCTTTTCACATTTAGCTTATACAATGGTTTTTTTACTTTTGAGTGTATATCTTTAGGCCTTCCTATCATGGATTTTACTTCTATAGCATAATCCGAAATCCATTTGACTTTTCCACCCGGAACAGTATCATTGAAAATGCTTCTATTACTATTGTTTAGGTCGATTATCGAAAAAGATATAGTTGGAAAAGGATTGTTTTTGCTTAAATTTGTCTTTTTTATCACAATCGCATACTCTTTAGTAGAATTGTAAACAGCTGATTTATCGATAGAATTTGTGTTTTCAATCGTATTTTTATCATCGTTAGAAGAATTGCTTATTCTCTTCTTGCAAGAGCAAGAGAATAAAGCAGCCAACAAGAATATTGTTAATAAATATTTTATCATAGTTAAAATTTCAAAATTTAATCTGCATTGAAGTTAATTTGTGATAACAGAAAAAAACGTTGCAAAGGATTCGATATTTATCCAGGAAATGAATGAAAAATGTAAAAAAAACAAAAATTAAAAAAATTCTGAGTACAATTTGTTCAATCTGATATAATTGCGTAAATTTGTGTTAATACTTAGCACTATTCAAATTATTAACTTCTGATTATAAAAATGCCCCCGATTTATAGTTGAGGGCAAACTAAATGTTTTCACAACGGAATAATCCTTATTGTGATTAGCTTTAAATTGTAATGCAAATATAAACAAAAAATTTTAATTATGAAAAAAATATTAGGTTTAGATTTAGGAACAACATCTTTGGGGTGGGCTTATGTTCATGAAGCTGAGGACAAAAATGAGATATCTAAAATTATTAAAACAGGTGTCAGAGTTATACCTATTACCACAGATGAAAATGATGATTTTCAAAAAGGGAAATCTATGTCTGTTAATGCAGATAGGACATTAAAAAGGGGAATGAGAAGAAATATCGACAGGTATCAACTAAGGAGAGAGAATTTAATTAAAGTTTTAAAAGATAATAAAATAATTAATAGCGAAACTGTTTTGACTGAATATGGGGCAAAAACTACACATCAAACATGGGAAATAAGATCAAAAGCTGTTGATAATAAAGTGACATTAGAAGAATTTGCCCGTATTTTATTGGCTATCAATAAAAAAAGAGGATATAAAAGCAACAGGAAAGCAAAAGATGAAGGGGATGGACAATCTATTGATGGAATGGATGTTGCAAAATATCTATATATGAATAATATTACTCCCGGAGAGTATGTATATCAAAGATTAAAAAAAGGAAAGAAAAATATTCCGGAGTTTTATAGATCTGATCTAATTGAAGAATTCGATAAAATTTGGAATAATCAAAAACAATATTACCCCGATATTCTCATAGATAAACTTAAAAATGAAATAATTGGAAAAAATAAAGGTAAAACTTGGTCTATTTGTAAAGAGGGGTTTAATATTGAAGGGATAAAACTTAAAGGAAAGAGGGATGAAATAAAATTGCAACAATATGAATTAAGGGTAAAAGGATTAAAAAATCAATTAGATCTTGAACATTTATTAATTGTATTGCAAGAAATTAATGGTCAAATAAATAGTTCTAGTGGTTATTTGGGTGAAATAAGTGATAGAAGCAAAGAATTATACTTTAAAAAAATTACAGTAGGACAGTATCTCTACAATCAAATCAAAGCTAACCCTCATTCAAGACTTAAAAATCAAGTCTTTTACAGACAAGACTATATGGATGAATTTGACAAAATTTGGGAAAAGCAATCACAATATTATGATGTCTTAACAGATAAGCTAAAGGATGAGATACGAAATAAAATAATATTTTATCAGCGTAGATTAAAATCCCAAAAAGGATTATTGAGTATTTGCGAATTGGAAGGTAAAGAAGTTGAAATAATGATAGGTGGAGAAAAAAAGAAAAAAATAATTGGCCCCAGAGTGATACCAAAATCATCACCTCTATTTCAAGAATACAAAATTTGGCAGATATTGAACAACATAATAATCAGGAATTATGAAACAAATGAACAATATTATTTGGATGATGAAAACAAGAAAATACTATTTGAAGAACTGAATTTAAAAGGAAAATTAACCGATACTCAGGTTTTGAATTTAATTGTTGATAAACCGAAAGAATGGCAACTTAATTATAAAGATGGAATTGAAGGAAATAAAACAAATCAAACATTATATAAAGCGTATCAAAATATTTTAATAGCATCAGGTCATAATATTGATATTTCTAAAATGAAAACAAAAAAGATTAAAGAAGCTATTAAAGTTGTTTTTGAATCATTAGGAATTAATACCGACATTTTGAATTTTGATTCTGATTTAAAGGGAAAAGAATTCATAAAACAACCTGCATATCAGCTTTGGCACTTATTATATTCTTATGAGGGAGATAATTCTCTTACAGGAAATGAAAGACTTTATAAAAAATTAAAAGAAAAATTTGGTTTTAAAAGAGAATATGCTAAGTTTCTAGTAAGTGTTGTTTTTCAAGATGATTATGGGAATTTAGGGGCGAAAGCAATAAAAAAGATATTGCCATATATGAAAGAAGGGCATGAATATTCAGAGGCAGCCAGTTTAGCCGGATATAGACATTCTAAAAAATCACTAACAAAAGAAGAAATAAAAAGTAAAGTTTTGTTAGACAGACTGGAACTATTGCCTAAAAATAGCTTAAGAAATCCTGTTGTAGAAAAAATATTAAACCAAATGGTTAATTTGGTTAACGCTATAATTGATGAATACGGAAGACCGGATGAGATAAGAATAGAACTTGCACGTGAATTGAAAAAATCTGCAAAGGAAAGAAAAGAAATGACAGAAAACATATCTAAAGCTAATAAGGAATATGAAAGAATAAGAAATGTTTTAAAAGAGATTCCCCCTTTTAACTCAGGCGTTAGAATTACCCGAAATGATATTATTAAGTATCGTTTGTATCAAGAATTGACAAATAATGGATATAAAACTATATATACAAAAACTTATATACCATTGGAAAAGCTATATACCAAAGAATTTGATATCGAGCATATAATTCCTAAAGCTTTATTATTTGATGATTCGTTTTCAAATAAAACGTTGGCTGTAAGAGAATTCAATAGGGTAAAAAGTAGTTTGACGGGTATAGATGCTATTATAGAGAAGTATGGAAAAGATTCAGATGGATATAAAAATTATATTGATGGGATAGAAAATTTATATAAAAATAAAGCAATAAGTAGAGCAAAATATTTGAAACTAAAAATGAAACAATCAGAAATACCTGATGGGTTTATAGAAAGGGATTTAAGAAATAGCCAGTACATCGCAAAAAAAGCTAAAGAAATGTTAGAAAGTATTTCAAGACGTGTTATAACAACTTCCGGTAAGGTAACTAGTAAATTAAGAGAAGATTGGCAACTTATAAATGTATTGCAAGAACTTAACTGGGATAAATATAATAAATTAGGACTTACTTATTATGAAGTAGATAAAGGCGGAAAAAAGATACCTAAAATCAAAGATTGGACCAAAAGAAATGATCACAGGCATCATGCTATGGATGCTATTACTATTGCATTTACAAAACATAGTCATATACAATATCTGAATAATCTAAATGCCAGAAAAGATAAAAAAAATGAGAAATTCCATTCTGTATATGGCATAGAACAAAAAGAAACAGAAGTAAATGAAAGAGGGAAAAGAGTCATAAAACCACCTATGCCGCTAAATAAGCTTAGAAATGAAGTAAAAGAACACCTCGATAAAACACTTATTTCATTCAAAGCGAAAAACAAAGTTGTTACTAAAAACAAAAATAAAACTAAAAAGAAAGGAGGATATAATATTAAAACAGAACTTACTCCAAGAGGACAATTACACAAAGAAACAATATATGGTACTTCCAAATATTATGTGACAAAATATGAGAAAATAGGGACTAAATTTGATGAAGAAAAGATATTTATGGTTGCAAAAAAAGAATACCGAAATGCTCTTTTAAAAAGGCTTCGTGAGTTTGAAAATAATCCTAAAAAAGCATTTGGTGGAAAGAATTCCATTTCAAAAAACCCAATCTTTTTAGATGAAGAACAATCAGAAAAAGTTCCTGATAAAGTAAAATTGGTATGGTTGGAAAATAGATTTACAATAAGAAAGGAAATTACACCGGACAATTTTAAAACACGGAAAAACATAGAAAAAGTAATTGATACAGGTGCAAGGAAAAAAATGTTGGAAAGATTTGAAGAGAATAATAATGATTCTAAAAAAGCATTTTCTAATCTTGAAGAAAATCCTATTTGGCTTAGTAAAGAAAAGGGAATCAAACTAAAGAGCGTTTCCATTTCCGGTGTTAGTAACGCTGTACCACTACATCACAAACGAAATAATAAAGGCAAAGAGATTCTTGATAAAAACGGTAAACCTTTTCCTGCTGATTATGTAAGTTTAGGCAATAATCATCATGTTGCTATATATAGGGATGAGAATGGCAATTTGCAAGAAGAAGTTGTTTCTTTTTTCGAAGCTGTAGCTAGAGCAAAAACCGGTACTCCAATAATAAATAAAAATCATGAAAAAGGATGGGAATTTCTATTTTCAATGAAACAAAATGAAATGTTTGTTTTTCCGAATGAAGAAACAGGATTTGACCCTAAGGAAATAGATCTTATGGACGAAAATAATTATGACCAAATCAGTCCGAATTTATTTAGAGTACAAAAATTCACAATACGTGATTATTTTTTCAGACATCATTTTGAAACAAATGTCGATAATATAAATTTATTAAAATCAACAACTTGGAAAAGACTAGGGTTGTCAGGTTTACTAAATGTTGTTAAAGTGAGAATGAATCATTTGGGTAAAATAGTAAGTGTAGGAGAGTATTAATAATTGTTAATAAATCAATAATTAATGATAAAACAAACTTTGTATTTTGGTAGTCAGGCATATATAAGTTTAAAACACAAGCAACTTCAGATACGGAAGAATACAATAGAAGGGGAAAAATTAATTACACGTCCGATAGAAGATATAGGAGTTGTTATTCTTGATCATGGTCAGATTACAATTACACATAAAGCTATAATTGCATTACAAAATAACAAAGTAGCTTTAATCAGCTGTGACGATAGACATATGCCTACCAGTTTGATGCTGCCAATGGTAGGTCATTCAGAACAAACAGAAAAACAACGATATCAAATTGAGGCCTCTTTACCTTTGAAAAAGAATCTTTGGCAACAGACGGTGATTGCAAAAATCAAAAACCAAAGTAGAGTGTTGATTAAAGTTGGTAAATCCCATAAAAAATTAGATTATTTGTCTTCACGAGTTGAAAGCGGTGATCCAAACAATATAGAAGGACAAGCAGCATCCTACTATTGGAAAACACTTTTTGATGATTTTGTAAGGGATAGATATGGAGAGCCACCAAATAATCTTTTGAACTATGGTTATGCTGTTATCCGGGCTATGATTGCAAGGTCATTGGTTTCTTCGGGGCTATTGCCGGGATTGGGAATTCATCATCGAAATAAATACAATCCATTTTGTCTTGCGGACGATATTATGGAACCTTATAGACCTTTTATTGATTTAATTGTTTATGATGCCTTTGAAAATCAAGGTTTGGCATCATTTTTGGACAAGGAAACTAAAAGTAGCTTGCTTGCTGTTTCAACAATGGATGCACAGTTTGGTAAAAGGAAAAGCCCTTTAATGGTTGGGATGATAATGACGACAGCATCACTTGCTGCTTGCTATAGAGGAAAAAAAAGAAAAATAAATTATCCGCTTTTAATATGATTAAATATGATTACCCGAAACCGATACAATAAATATAAAATTATGTGGCTATACGTATTCTTTGATTTACCTACCAATACAAGACAAGAAAGAAAAGCAGCCGGAGATTTTAGAAAATATCTTCTGAATGATGGATTTACCATGTTTCAATTCTCAATATATCTCAGGCATTGTTCCAGCAGAGAAAATGCAAAAGTACATGAAAAAAGAGTTAAAGCCAATCTACCAAGATTGGGTAAAGTTGGGATACTAACAGTTACAGATAAACAATTTGGTATGATGGATATATTCTATAGCAGGAAACCAAAAAGGAATCCTCAAAATGTAGTTCAATTGGAATTATTCTAAAAATACCATTCCTAACACACTTGTTATATGGTTGATTCACAGGATATTGTAAGATATACCCTGTGAATAACCACAACAAAGATACAATTTAAAAGCTAATCACAACCGTAGCCCGTGGTGTTGGAATATAAGGAATCCTGTGAATAACCACAACAAAGATACAATTTAAAAGCTAATCACAACGGTCATCTGTACCACCTCCACCTGAACCCTCCTGTGAATAACCACAACAAAGATACAATTTAAAAGCTAATCACAACTGAAACGTACATTGTATTTTGTACATAAGCCTGTGAATAACCACAACAAAGATACAATTTAAAAGCTAATCACAACATTAGCTAAAGAGTTACCAAACTCTAATAACCTGTGAATAACCACAACAAAGATACAATTTAAAAGCTAATCACAACGTATTCAATAAAATCATCTAAATGATTGAACCTGTGAATAACCACAACAAAGATACAATTTAAAAGCTAATCACAACGCAGTATAATAGTAAAGTGGGTTGTTGTAACCTGTGAATAACCACAACAAAGATACAATTTAAAAGCTAATCACAACCCCTGGTTGGAGTGGGTGTTATCAAAATGCCTGTGAATAACCACAACAAAGATACAATTTAAAAGCTAATCACAACTCTGATGAAGTTGAGTACTCATGAAGTTTCCTGTGAATAACCACAACAAAGATACAATTTAAAAGCTAATCACAACCACAATTCGCCAACATTGGCGAACAACCAACCTGTGAATAACCACAACAAAGATACAATTTAAAAGCTAATCACAACATGCAATGTTAGCATTTCTTTCCAAACTTTCCTGTGAATAACCACAACAAAGATACAATTTAAAAGCTAATCACAACGCATTCTCCAATTCTCCCGGGCATCTTCAACCTGTGAATAACCACAACAAAGATACAATTTAAAAGCTAATCACAACCTGTGATCCACGTCTTCGACAGTAGCGATCCTGTGAATAACCACAACAAAGATACAATTTAAAAGCTAATCACAACACATCAACCTTTTTTACTGTTGCAGTTACCCCTGTGAATAACCACAACAAAGATACAATTTAAAAGCTAATCACAACGGGGCTCCGATTGTTACTATCCCCCTTGAACCTGTGAATAACCACAACAAAGATACAATTTAAAAGCTAATCACAATTATTTTATTTAGTTATAAAAATGTATATCTTTGTGGTTCAGGTGAGGGCAAACACTCGCACCGCCACAAAAGGTTTTCTTCGGAAAGCCTTTTGTCATCTTCGAAAATAGCGAACTGATACCAAATTAACTTTCATATGTCGTATAAATATTATAGAATTAATTTTTCAAGATTGAGTTAAAAAACGCAGGCATAGCCGTAGCTACGTCGAGTATTTTTAACGAAAATATTGGAAAATTAAAATGGAATATATGCGTCATTTGAGAGTTAAATTGGTATGAATTATTATAGCGTACTTGAAGCACGCATTTTAGTTAGTATAGATTTTTTTACCCATGTTTTGTGCCTAATGGCACATAGCTGTAGCCATGGTGAAAATTATTAATGCAGTTATCGGCAAAAAGAACGAATACTTGGCGTGAAAGAGTATGCTAGGGACTACCTCGCGGGTCATGAAAAGACCCGCGGAAGTGAGTAGTCCTTATTTATTATAAAACTTATCTACCGAGCAATATTAATTTTTCAAATATGGTCTTGTTGTTCGATTTTATTCTAAAGAAATATGTTGCCGGTTTTAGATCGCTTGTATTTACATCAATATTATAAACTCCCTTAGTCATTTTGTCATTGACAATATCTTTTCTAATAATCTTTCCATCTATATCAAAGAGGTCAATTTCTATTTCGGAATCATTGACCAGATTCAGATGAACGGATGTTTGGGTTGTTGCCGGATTTGGATAGATATTAAACAAGTCTTTTTCCGTTTTACCTCCGACAAATACCGCTACTGCTTTGCTTATTTGTGAGTTTCCGTCATTGTCCACTTCAATAATTCTATAGTAGTAAACTCCCTCTTTGAATTCTCCGGTATCAAATAAATGATAAGAATTTGCTTTTTTCCCTTTTGCTTTTACTTCTCCTACTTTTTCAAATATTTGATTATTATCAAATGCTCTTTGTACTATGAATTTATCTACATTTACTTCATTTGCAGTAGTCCAATACACTTTTACCTCATCATTTATCCATTTTGCTCCTAAGGACAGATAATTGAGAGGCAATGTTCCAAGTGCCAATCCGGCATCTTGATGTTCTTTATTCTCCTTTGGAGCCAACCCGAATAATTCTGTTGTTCCGTAGCCAAAATCTCCTGTTACATCACTATCGTGATCTTCATCTCCTTGGTTATTTAGAGTAAATGTATAAGAAGAATATTGATTTGATATATTAAACTTTAGATAGTAATCCTCTGCTTGCAAATAATCGAGATTGTATTCTCCATTTTCATCGGTATAAGTTGTACTATACAAATCACCGTAGGCATTGTATATTTCAACCTGTGTATTTGGTATTCCTGATTCTTCCGGCTCTCTAATTCCATCAAAATTATCATCTAACCAAACCAAACTGTTTTTTATGGTTGACATACCGTAGTAACCGGCATCTATTGTATTCTTACTTTCGCCTGAATATATTTTGAATGAATAAGTGGTTCCTTTACCGTTACCATTGGTAATGTCACTATCTTTTGTTCTATCATTGCCATAAAAAGCTTGAGCCGGAACCAGTCCGTTTGGAGGCGTAACAAACTTTAAGTAATAAGTTCCCGGATTGGTACAGAATGAGAAATATCCATCTCCACAAATACTATTTGAGTTGATACCTGTATATTTAAAATCCCAAAGAACCCATTTCCCTTTAAATAGTCTATAAAGATTAACTTGAAGACCATTAATACCGTTTTCGTCAGAATCATAAACATTGTTTTCGTGATAATCAAGCCATACCAAATCACCAATAATTGCGCATTTGTAAAAACCAGCATCAAGTGTATTAAGAGTATCTCTTTTATTGACAATAAAATAATCTGTTGTCAAATACCCATTGGTATCATCAACATCACTATCTATTGAATCATCAGATCCAATATTGTCATCTGTCGCATCAGTATAACCATCAGGCAAACTAAACTTTAAGTAATATTCACCGGGTTCGATTTCATCAAATAAATATTTTCCTTGGTTATCTGTTGTAACAGTTTTTACTAATGTTCTATTCACGCTATAAAGCAAGACTTTTGCTCCGCTTATACCGGGTTCATTTGCATCTTGAATACCATCTCCATCTAAATCATGCCAAACATAGTCCCCTATAACAGCAAAGGGTTCTTCGAGAACAGAAATATATACAGTAGCTCTATTGCAAGCTGTTGGGTTTCCATCGTCACAAACTTCATATACAAACTGATCATTTCCAAAAAAGTCTTGAACAGGAGTATAAATAAAAGATCCGTCTTGTTGTAATGTTAAAGTACCATGAGCCGGAACAGTAACCGGTATTGTATTTACCACTGTATTATCTCCTTCGGGATCGAAATCGTTGTCTGAAACATTTCCTGTCATTGATTCATTTTGCATCATAATATATGCATCGTCATTTGCAAAAGTCGTATTGGAAATACTTCTATCAATTACTTCTATTACCGCAATAGTCACATCGCATAAACTTGGATTTCCATCATCGCATAAACGATAATAAAATGTATCTCTACCTGTAAAATTATTATTTGGAGAGTATTGATAATTACCGTTAGATTGAAAAATAAGGCTTCCATTATTTGTATTTATTACAGGAGTTTCAGTTGCAAAAATATTATCGAAGTCAGGGTCACTGTCATTGACCAAAACATTACCAAATGTAGTTGTATTCTTAGTTGTTTGATTAAAATCAGGTACTCCAACCGGAGGGTTATTACCGGAATTATCTTTCTCAAATACTTCAATGTAAACATCAGCCATATCACATACACTTATCGGTGCATCATCACAAACACTGTATCTGAATATATCTGTTCCTACAAATCCCGGATTAGGTGAATACGTATATGAGCCATCCTGATTCAATACCAAAGTTCCGTTTAATGGGCTGATTACCGGGTTAGTACTTACTATTTGGTTATCTCCTTCGGGGTCTGTATCATTACTAAGAACATTGCCGGATACGGGCATGTCTTTTTGAGTAATATTTACATCATTTTTAGCAAAAGTTTTATTGCAAATCTCGTTACACTCAGCGCTTATTTGGGTTGTAGCATCATTATTTGCTTTTGCACCAAATGTATATGGTTCTGAATATTTTGACCAAAAATCATATTCATATTTTCCCGGAGAGCTTTCGTTTAATGCGATATTTCCATTTAACAAATTTCCATTATTATCATAGATATTATTAGAAGTATTGAAGTCAATAGTCACTGTTAAACCATCTTTGCCCTTCACAATGACATGTTCGTGGAAAAAGTAAGTATTAGCAGCCCTGTAATTTAGTTGGTCATCACAATTACAAATATCGACAATCTCTATATCTAATATCGGATTTTCTGTAGGATCATCAGTTGTATTGCCATCCAGATCATCCCCGTCATCACTGATATCAGATACCTGAGTACCATTTGAATCATGACCAATAGCAGTGGCATTATTCCTTACTCCATTTGCATCAACATCTGATTGAGTTATGATATGTGTTGCAGTATATGTGGCTATTTCCCCTATTTCCAACTGTCCTTCAGGACTACCACCATCAGAACTGACAAATGTAGGACCGGAATCCAAAGCTATAGCTATATTATTATAATCTCTGAAATAATCCGTCAAGGCTATATCGAATAATTCAACATTTCCTGTATTTTCAACCGTGATAGTATAAGTAATCATATCCCCAACACCTATTCCAGCCGGATTATTATCGGTGATAACAGAGGTTTTTGTTACTTCTATTGCCGGGTTGGCATCGTCATCCAATATCTTTGTTGAATCTCTTTGGATACCATCTTCGGTTGCATTAGTTACTGTGTTTATATCGACAATAACTGATTCATCGTTTTCAACTATAGCATCATCCACCGCAAGGATATTTAAAGTTTCTCTATCATTTCCAAATGGGATGATAATACTTTTATTGTTCAAAAGTCCGTTGTCAGCCTGATCTACATAATCAGAACCATCAATTGCAACGCCTGAAGTTGATAGTGTAACGGTCGTATTAAAACCGGTAGTCGGATTAATTGATACTTCAACTACAGCTATTCCGCCATTTTCAGGTATTGATTCTTGGTCGATTGAAAGAGAAACCTTAGCATCATCAAAACCAAAATTCATATCACTAATATCAAAACCATTTACTGTCACAGCGATTTCTTCCGGAGTAGTCAATCCATATGTTAGTGAATTATTGACGGGGTCATTGTTTAAAGCAGAGTCAAAATAATCGATAACAATTATATAATCTCCGTCAAATACTTTTTCAAATTTATATGTTCCGTTTGCAGATGTTGTTGTTTGTTTGAATACCGTTTCACCCAGATCATAGACACCATTGTGATTGGTATCATTTATGAGTTTCACAGTGATATCCTGAAGTCCTATAACTTCTGCTACATCCATAGTGCCATCTCCATTTTCGTCATACCAAGCAGTACCTGAAACATCGTAACTTAGAGTATAAGTAATATTAATTTGATCTAACTCCACTTTTTGAGAACCATCGGAAATAAGATATGCTCTACAATTAAAGCTACCACCATCATCTGCTAAGCTAACTATATTGTTATTTATTACTGCTTCTGTATTTGTCATCGAACCATCGTTAGATGAGGTCATTTGCCAAGACGACCCATCGAAATATTTCCAAGTTGCTCCACCGTCATCTGACACTTGGTATTTGATAGAACCATCATTATTATTAGATAATATTGCTTCGAAAGAATTGACAGTTGTTTTAAAAGTCAATGGAGAATTAAATGAAACATACGGTTTTGTAGTCGCATAAGATGCTGGAAACTCTTCAGCGACTCCATCTTTGCTCAATATAATACCGGCGATATGATTTACGTCATTGTCATATGTTTGTCCGGCTACCGAAGTACTGTGGTAATTGTCTTTTGAATACCAGGTAATCAAAACATTTCCATTTGCCAATAGCAAAATATCAGGATTGATTTGCCACAATTCTATTTCGTAGTTGACTTGAAATTCTTCCAATGAAGTTGTTCCATCAGCATTAAGTATTTTTGCTGCGATATGATAATTGTCACCATCCTTTGGGAATAAGGCTGGATTTGTACCGTGAATATGATCTTTGGATTGCCAAGTGATAAATACTTTTCCGTTTTCTAAAACTACCAATCCCGGCTCTTTTTCATCTGAATATATCTGATCGTTCACCTGAAATTCAGCTTTTGCTACTGTAGCATCCGGATTATATATTTTGGCAGCTATATGAAATCCACTATCGTCATTATCTTGTCCTGTAGAGTTAGTAGAGTGGTTATAGTCTTTAGTCTCCCAAGTAATAATTATTTTACCGTTTTTTAGAACTGCCGGAACCGGTAAATCTTGAATATCGTCAATTTCATCATTTACTTGAAATTCAGGAACGTTTGTAGTTCCATCCGGATTATATATTTTTGCCGCTATATGATAATGATCGTCATCATTAGCTTGACCAACAGCATTTGTTGTATGATTGTGGTCTTTGGACGCCCAAACTATAAAAATTCTTCCATCATTCAGTATTACAGCTTTAGGGTGTGTTTGTAAATCCTCAACTTCATCATTTATTTGAAACTCCGATACAGCTGTAGTTCCGTCAGAATTCAATATTTTTGCTGCAATATGTCTGATTGAGCCATCATTGTCTTGCCCTACAGCATTTGTTGTATGTAGAGTATCACTTGAAGCCCAAGTAATAAAAATCTGGCCATTATTTAATACGGAAGCATTTGGAAAGTATTCCCTAAGTTCGATTTCATCATTTACCTGAAACTCAGAAACAGCAACAGTTCCGTCGGGATTATAAATTTTGGCCGCAACATGTTCCTCGTCATCGTCATTGGTTTGGCCGGCTGCATTAGTAGAATGGTTTAAGTCTTTTGTGTACCAAGAGATGAAAATTTTCCCATTTTGCAAAATTGTAACATCAGGATAATCCTGCCAACTTTCAATTTCGTCATTTACTTGAAATTCCGGAATCACAACGTTGCCTCTTTGGTCTATTATTTTTGCGGCGATATGTGAATGGTCATTGTCATTGGTTTGACCCGCTGCATTTGTCGTGTGATTATCATCATTTGATTGCCATACTATGATGATATTACCATTGTTCATTAATGCGCTTGCTGAATGTGCTTGCCAATTATTAACCGCATCATTTACCTGAAATTCGGATACGGAAATCAATTGAGCAACACCTTGATCTACCTTAAGTTTATCCATGTCCGGGACATTATAATCATTTTGATTATTAAAATCCCAAACCTTAATACCCTGTGATGCATCTGTTGTTTCTGTAATGATATCAACAACAGAAATGGTAAATGCTTCTTCATAAACACCACCATTGCCATCATCAACCCTTAACCTGATAGAATAAGAATTTTTTGTTTCAAAGTCAGGCACGGTATTCAACATCAATTTATTGTGCCTTTCTATATAAAAACTTGAATTATCGGTATCTCCAATACCAGAAACCAGCGAAAAAGTCAGTGTGTCACCGGGATCCGTATCATTGGAACTCAATATTGAGACCAAACTACCTACAGGTCTATTCTCATTGATGAAGTCTGTGTCACCACCATCAAGCTTTATATCGGTAGGAACATTGTTCGGCGGAAAAAAATCCATAGTATTATTTATGGAAGTATTACCAAACAGTACAGAAATATAGCTTAAAAATACAATTAAAAATACGTATTCTTTTTTAATGTTTTTTGCAAATAATAGTAAATTTACAAAAGCAAATTGCAAAACACTTATAGTTAATGTTTTCATTGTAAGGGGGGTTAAATTATAAAATTAACAAATCATTTTAAAGAGTATAATATCACAAGTGACTAAGTCACAATACAATATTTTACTGTTAATTCTACTGTTTTTTAAGGGGATGTAAGAAAATCATGTATTGGCATAATTCTCTTAGGCGCAAAGGTAAAAACAAAAATTAAAAAATCCAAATATTATAAAAAAATACAATATTTATTTTACTGAAATACACTAAAAATAATTAATGTATGGGTTAATCATAGCTATTGAGTATTGCAAGAAAGATATAGTAGTGACGAAAATGGTAATTGCCTAAGGCAAATGATTCAAAAAAAATGTAAATTAAAAATAAGATTAGGGGAAACCGCAAATTGGTGGGTACCTGATTAACTACTTTGCGGATGTTTGCTATAAGTGAGAGTAAAAAAACAAAATAGATAATGCCTAACTGTGAAGCCAAGCCCGTATATGAATCCAAAGCATCATATGTCTGAAAATATTGTGGATAAATACCATTTTGCTTGTAAATTTTCAGTTCTTTTCTAAAGTTTCCAAGACCTACACCGGCCAATGCATTTTCTTTTGTCATTTTCACCCCTGATTTTATTACTTCAAAATAAGTAGTGGGATAAATCTTTAATTTATTATATTGATAAACCGGGTTATCTGTGAATACTTTTCTACTTTCAATATTATTCTTGACCGTTTTTGTAGTAAAGATAAAAAAGCTTAAAATAACATAAATAAGCCCTGATAAAATCACTAAAGCGAGTGCTAATTTTTTATAAGCTAATTTTCTATACAGTTCAATAGCAAATAATATCGATATTAGTATCAAAGCTTCCTTTGTCAATGACATAAACGCAATAGTGAAAACCGCGAAAATATGATAAAAATTCAATCTTGAAAAACTGTATTTAAGTATAGTAAAAAAACTTAATAAACTAATATATAAATTGGGAGAATAACTAAAACCTTTTATTCTGAAAACATCCCCAAAGTAGGGGTAATCGTGATAAATCAATACAAATTTTGAATAGCCTAAGAAATAGTAAAGCAAAAATCCGAGTATGCCGATTCCTATTAAAATCCAAAAGCCTATATCAGCTGTGTATTTTAAGATTAAAGCTTTTATTTCTTTATTAAAACTATTAAGAACTTTTGATAATAAGAAATAAAGTACAACAAGGTAAAGAAAACCGATTATATCAGTTAAAACGCTCTTCTCAAAATGCATAGTAAGGTTCAAAATAAGAATCAAAATAAAGAAAATAAAACTTTTATCCATTCCCGTAATTCTTATTGAATCAAAACGGGTTTTATAAACAAAAAACAGAGAAAGTATCAAAAATACTATCTCTGTTAATTGTAATTTGTAAGCTAACTTTGGAAGAAACAATAGATGTGAAAATATTGATGATACTATCAACAATATTACAAGTATTTGCTTCAGATCTAATTTATCACGAACCAAAATATTATTTTTTCATCAAAACTAATGTTTTTTCTATTATTCTTCCTGCTGTTTTACCGTCCCAAAGATACGGAATATCTCCTTTTTTCCAATTTCCTGAAAAAAGTTTATCCATAAACGGTTTGATATTATCAGGATTCGTTCCCACAAGTTCATTAGTCCCAAGAGTAATAGTTTCAGGTCTTTCGGTATTATCTCTCAGTGTCATACAAGGTACTCCCATCACTGTTGTTTCTTCGGTAATACCCCCTGAATCAGTGATAACGGCAAAAGCATCTCTGACAAGATAATTAAATTCAAGATAACCCATAGGATCGGCATAATGAAGATTGGAAGCTTCAATATTAAGATTTTTCAACATTTTAGCTGTACGGGGATGAACCGGAAAGATTATGGGCATATCGTGACTATTTGCTATTATTTCGTCCATTAAGGACTTTAATTGTTGCTCTTCATCCACATTTGCTGGACGATGAAGAGTCATCACTATATAGCCTTTTTTCTCAAGACCCAAATCATTCCAAATAGTGGGTTTTTTCAATCGCGCTTGATTTTTAAGCAAGGTATCAATCATTGTATTGCCAACATAAAAAATCTTTTCCTCTCCGTGACCTTCTTTCTTCAAATTGCTATTTGCAACTTCTGATGTTGTAAAGAAATAATCTGTGATGGCATCCGTAACCATCCTGTTGATCTCTTCCGGCATTGTCAAATCCCAAGACCGGATTCCACCTTCGATATGTGCTATTTTAATTCCCAATTTTTTTGCAGCTATTGAACAAGCCATTGTAGATGTTACATCACCGACTACCATACATATATCAGAGGGTTTGTCCAGCAATACGGCTTCATAAGCCATCATAATACGTCCCGCTTGTGTTGCCTGTGTACCCGAACCAATTTCCAAATTGATATCAGGGTCGGGAATATTTAGTTCCTCAAAAAAACTACCGCTCATATTCCTGTCATAGTGTTGCCCTGTGTGAATCAGGCGATATTCGATATCCTCTCCTTGGCTTTTCGCTTTATTAATCGCCTCAATAATCGGAGCGATTTTCATAAAATTGGGTCTTGCACCCGCTATAATGTCTATTAGCATATTTGATTATTTTTTTTGATTTCATTGCGATATAATACTGTGAAAATAATTTATTTTAGTAGATATTCACGGTTTTAGCTTTTAAATTGTGATGAAGTGATGATTAATTTGATTTAGCCGTTAAAAATTTTTTCCGTCAAATAAACAGGAAGAAAATGAATATTGTCAATAACAGTGTTTAAATTCAAATTTATTAAAAATGATTTCTTAATATTTTTTATTTCATTAAAATTTTTCAACGTTTTAATATATGTAGGTTTTTTAAAATATTTGTATTTTGCTTCAATTGAGTAAGTATTAGACATATCATTTATAATAAAATCAATTTCCGCTCCATCTTTAGTTCTAAAAAATTCAATATCACTATAAGGTTTTGTATTTTTAATAATTTCAAGAAAAATAAAGTTTTCAAACAAAGCACCTGAATCCAAACGAATATCAAGAGTATTGAAATCTTTGATTAAAATATTTCTAATTCCTAAATCTAAAAAATACACTTTTTTCATCTTTTTTAAGGCATTCCTTTTGTTTGTTTCAGACGGTTTTATCATTTTTATAATAAACATTTGTTCCAGAAAATATAAATACTCCTCACATTTGTAATAACTTAATTTCGTTGACCTGGATAGTTCGTTTATGTTGACTAAATTGCCAATTTGAAGAGCTAATATTTGAAGCAATCTATTAAATCCAACGCTATCCTCATTTTTTACATAGTTTCTTATATCACGCAATAAATATGTTTGATAAATATCATAAAGTATTTGCCTTTTTTCTTCAGGTTCATTTTCCAACCACACTCTTGGCATACCGCCATATATCAAATGATAATCCAACAAAGTTTTGATTTTATTATTAATTATAAAAAATCCGGTATTTAAAGTATATTTACTTTTATACTCATCAAATAATATATCATCATATTTAAACAAAATACTTTCACTAAATGATAAAGAATTAATATTTATAAATCTAACCCTACCGGCTAATGACTCTTTGACTTTTTGAACGATTTCCAAACTACTGCTACCGCTACATAGAATTTTCAACTTCGGAAAATTATCAACCAATATTTTCAGCACAGGAGAAATATTGTTTATCATTTGAAATTCATCTATAATCAAAAGTCCATTTATCGAATCATTTAAATAAATTTTCAAAAATTCTACAGCTTGATCACTTTTAGAAAAAATTTCATTTATTTCAGGAAGTTGCCCGTCAACTTGTACTTTGCTCCCTTTAAAATCAAAACTATTGATTAAAGAAGTCTTCCCAACCTGTCGCGCTCCAATCAAAACGGTAATAGGTACTTTTTCTAAAGATTTTTTAATCTTTTCTAAATATTCATATCTTGGAATTAGTTCCATATTTTTTTATCAAAAATATTACTTTTTTTACATTTTTCCAAAAATATCGCCTCTTTTTTAGAAATTTTTCTAAAATACTCGCCACTTTTTTAGAAAAATTTATTTTCGTGTCCTTGTGCTAAAGGCTGTTTTATCCATT
>JALVEE010000108.1 GCA_027008645.1 Saprospiraceae bacterium | reverse complement strand
AGCAAAATCCTTTGATTTATCATAAAAATATGGATAAATGAAATTGAAAGTTTTTTGTGCTTGGTGGGGCTTAGAACACTTGGGATTGGAAGGAATGATTGAAAAAATCAAAATTAATGGTTTTGATGGCATTGAGTGTTATATACCAAATGATTCAAAAGACAGAACCTTGTTGAAAAAACTTCTGAATGAGTATAAGTTGGATATAATTGCTCATCAATTTCAGGCTAATGGCGATAATTTTAAGGAATTTGCAAAATCATTTAGACAATCATTAATTAATGCAGCTAAATTCAAACCTTTGAAAATTAATTCACATACGGGAAAAGACTTTTGGTCAATGGAGAAAAATGGGATGCTAATTAAAATAGGAGAAGAAATCGAAAAGGAATATGGTGTACCTGTAGTTCATGAAACACATAGAGGTAGATTTTTATATTCGGGAGCTGTATCAAAAGATTATATAAATAGTTTTAAAAATCTTAGAATAAATGCCGATTTTTCCCACTGGGTTTGTGTCTCAGAGAGCATGATGCAAGATCAAGAAGATACCATGTCATTAGCAATATCAAGGGCAGACCATATTCATGCAAGAGTAGGGTACGAAGAAGGTCCTCAAATTCCAGACCCGAGAGTGGAACAATGGCGAGGACATTTGGATATTTTTATGGGATGGTGGCAAAGAATATCAGATAGACACAAAGAAAAAGATAAGGAATATTTGACAATAACCCCTGAGTTTGGACCAATGCCTTACACATTTCAACATCCATACACTAAAAAACCGATTGCTGATTTTTTTGAAATCAATTGTTGGTTGAAAGAATACCTAAGAGAAAATATCACAACTGACTAAAAATACCTTTCTATTTCTTTTTGGTATCTTTCTTTTATTTCTCTTAATAAATCCATAGTGATATTTGGTTTGAAAACTCTGACCATATCTACAATTGTATTATTCATAAAGAAAATTCCCACAGAAACATCATAATTCCTGTTGCTGATATTATTTTTTATATCATAAGTGATTTTTCTAAATAATTCCCAATTCAAATGATGTGGGATTTCTACATAATACATGTGTTCAGTATTTGAATCTTTATATATACCCTCCTCCAATTTTTCAATATTATAATACTTGCTTACTTTCATTGATACAGTCAAATCATCTTTATATCTTTTACGCTTCATCAATTCAAATCCCTCTTCCTGAAATGCACGCTGAATAATCGGAATCTCATCATAAGAAGGAAGTCCTTTTACCCTAATAGCGTAAAAATAATTGTTACCAATAGATACGGTTGAAATAGAACAATTGATCTTATAATCAGTAAATTTATCGATTTTCTGTGCTGCTCTAATCACTTTTTCCCAAGAGTATTTTTTCTTTACAACTAACAAAATAGCTCTTGGTTTAGCATTGTCAATCATCGGTTGACCATGATACCCCGGAAACGGATGGTTAACATTTATTACAAGGGTATTTGGCAACATATGATGCTTGATAAAATCTACATTTTCCTCCTTTATAGTATATCCGGTAGTTTCAATAGTTCTCTTCATTTGCAATTAATTTTTTTAATAGTGATTAAATCAATGACTTGTAATGTCTGTCCAAAAATATGTCAAATTTTAATCCCACTATTTTTGTCGATTTTTATACAGCCATTACGTAAATTTATAAACATTTTTAGTATTTGCAAAATAATCATGAATAAAATATTAATTTTTGTAGTATTTAATGAGGTGCATTTCATTTTTTTGCTACTTGCCTGAGTGCAATCAAAGTTTTACTTTAGAAAAAAAACTTTGGTATAAAAAATCATCAATTCAAAACCTTGTACCTATCAATATTGTTAATAAAATTAACTAAACTATTTAAATGGAAGAAGTAAAGAATAAAGTAATAGACGAACTATCTAATAAGGATTATGAATTCGGCTTTACGACAGATATTGAGATGGAATTGGCTCCGAAAGGACTAAATGAAGATATAGTTAGATTTATATCAGAAAAGAAAGGAGAACCGCAATGGATGCTGGATTATCGCCTCAAAGCTTATCGCCATTGGCTCACTTTAAAGATGCCAAAATGGGGGCATTTGGATATTCCCAAAATAGATTATCAGGATTTAAGTTATTTTGCCGCACCTAAAAATATGCCCAAATACGAAAGCCTCGATGAAGTGGATCCCGAATTACTCGATACTTTCAACAAACTTGGAATTCCTTTGGAAGAACAGAAGAGATTGACAGGAATAGCCGTTGATGCTGTGTTTGACAGTGTATCGGTAAAAACAACTTTTCAAGAGACTTTGAAAGAGCTGGACATAATATTCTGTTCGATGAGTGATGCGATTAAAGATCATCCGGACTTAGTAAAAAAATATATCGGCAGCGTTGTTCCTTATACAGATAATTATTTTGCAAGTCTAAATGCAGCTGTTTTTAGCGATGGATCCTTTTGTTATATACCAAAAGGAGCAAGATGCCCGGTAGAATTATCAACTTATTTTAGGATTAATACTGCCGGAACCGGACAATTTGAAAGAACATTGATTATAGCAGATGAGGGAGCTTATGTTAGTTACCTCGAAGGTTGCACCGCTCCTCAAAGAGACGAAAATCAATTGCATGCTGCTGTAGTGGAAATAATAGCTGAAAAAGATGCTGAAGTAAAATACAGTACAGTTCAAAATTGGTATCCCGGTGATAAAGACGGCAAAGGTGGAATTTATAACTTTGTGACTAAAAGAGCAATTTGTAAGGGAAATGGCTCAAAAGTCTCTTGGACTCAAGTAGAAACCGGATCGGCTATCACTTGGAAATATCCAAGCACAATTCTCAAAGGAGATGACACAATCGCTGAATTTTATTCTGTTGCTGTAACCAATAACCACCAACAAGCTGATACGGGGTCTAAAATGATACATTTAGGGAAAAACTCAAAGAGCACTATTGTTTCAAAAGGGATATCATTAGGCAAAAGCCAGAATACTTATAGAGGTATGGTCAAATTTGGTAAAAATGCACATAACTCCAGAAATCATTCTCAATGCGATTCGTTGCTGATGGGGGATAAATGCGGAGCTCATACATTTCCCTATATCAAAGTAGAAAATAATACGGGAATCGTAGAACACGAAGCTACAACTTCGAAAATTGCAGATGACCAATTGAATTATTTAAAACAAAGAGGTTTGGGTGAAGAGCAGGCAGTGAGCTTACTTGTAAATGGATATGCTAAAGAGGTCTTGAAACAGCTTCCAATGGAGTTTGCAGCAGAAGCGACCAAATTGCTTTCCATTAGTATGGAAGGAAGTGTGGGGTGATAAGGTTTAAAGCTGTAGCGAAGCGAAAGTCCCGCATAGCGCAGCGTACTGCGGGATTCAAAAGTATAAAGATAAAAGTATAAAGATAAAAGTATAAAGATAAAAAGTATGGAATTGATAAAAATAAGAGATTTGCATGTCAATATTGATAATAAAGAGATACTCAAGGGGTTTGATCTAAATATAAATAGGGGAGAAGTGCACGCAATCATGGGGCCTAATGGTACAGGCAAAAGTACACTTGCTTCGGCTCTTGTGGGTAAACCCGATTATGAGGTGACTAAGGGAGAGGTCATATTTAAGGGAAAAGATCTACTGGAAATGGAAATAGAAGAAAGGGCGCTTGAGGGTTTGTTTTTGGCTTTTCAATATCCGGTTGAAATACCGGGGGTGAGTATGATCAATTTTATGAAAACCGTTGTTGATGCGAGGAGAGAATACAGAAAAGAAGAGCCGATATCTCCTGTTGACTTTCTGAAACTAGTGAAAAGAAGTAGTGAATTGGTTGGAATAAGCGATAAAATGAAGGGTAGGGCGGTAAATGAGGGATTTTCAGGTGGAGAGAAAAAGAAAAACGAGATTTTTCAGATGGCAATGCTTCAACCGGATCTTGCGATTCTTGACGAATTGGATTCAGGTCTGGATATCGATTCGCTTAAGCAAGTGGCTGAAGCTATCAATAAACTCCGTAATGAAAATAATGCATTTCTGATTATTACACATTACCAAAGACTTTTGGATTATATCGTTCCGGATTTTGTCCACATAATGAATGATGGTAAAATAGTTAAATCCGGTGACAAAGATTTGGCTAAAGAGCTGGAAAGTAAAGGTTATGATGATATTATGGGATTAAACTAATGGTGGATATGATTGATTATTATAAAGAATTGTTTGAAAAAAACAAGGAGAATCTCGAGTCCGGGCTGCAATTGGAACAAATCCGTCAGCAAGGCTTGAAAGATTTTGTTAGAATGGGGTTTCCCGGCAATAAAATGGAAAAATGGAAAAATTTCAGTACCAAAAGCATTCAGAAGAATAGATATGAATTAAACAGTATTGAGGAAAGGACAAAACTCGATTTTTTTTCAAAATTATCCGGTTTGGAAAGCCCGAATACCATAATTTTTAATAACGGACATTGCAGTTATGATTTTCAGATTGAGGAATCAAAAAACGGTGTTATCTTTGGCTCAATAAAAGCTGTTTTGGCAAAATATCCCGAAAAGGTTTTAAAATATTTTAATAAAGCAAACAAACAAAACCTCAATGGTTTTAATGCTATGAATAGCGCTTTTGCCCAAGATGGATTTTTCCTTTATGTACCCGAAAACATAAAAATAGATTTTCCTGTACTTGTGACCCAAAATTATAATATTGACTCATATCAATTGATAAACAATAGAAATATTATCGTTTTAGAAGATGATGCATCATGCGAAATTGTACAAATAGAATCTTCAGAAGTAGGAAATAAAGCTTTTGCAAATAATATTACAGAGAGCTTTTTGGGGCAAAATGCACAACTGACAATAAATAAACTACAAAAATATCTCGGCAATACGATTGTAATCGAATCATCTTTCACAAAACAAAAGAGCGGTTCTAATTACTCTTGTAATATTGCGACTATAGGAGGAAATAAATTGCGAAATGATATTCATGTAAAATTAGAAGGAACTAATTGTTTTGCAAATATTAATGGAGGGTTTGTCTTGGATGAAAACAACGAAGTTGATAATAATGTATATATAGACCATGCTACACCGGATTGTGACTCTAATCAAAATTTCAAAGGAATCTTAGATGGTAAATCCAAGGGAGCATTTACAGGGTATGTATTGGTAAGACAAGATTCTCAAAGGACGAATGCATATCAGTCCAATAATAATATTGTATTGTCTGAAAAGGCAAATATCAGCACAAATCCGTTTTTGGAAATATACGCTGACGATGTCAAATGCAGTCACGGTGCATCTATAGGAAGACTTGATCAAAATGCAATGTTTTATCTAAGAGCCAGAGGATTAAGTGAAGAGAAATCAAAAGAATTGCTCTTAAGTGCATTTGCCATGGAAGTATTTAAGGATGTAACAAACACAAAATTTAAAGAAGTTGTTTCCAAGGAGATTGAAAATAAACTACTGAAAGATTAAGTATAATATGAAAAGTATCAGGAATGATTTTCCCGCATTGGCACAGATGGTAAACAATAATAAATTGATTTATTTTGACAATGCTGCGACTTCATTGAAGCCTAAATCAGTTATCGAAGGAGTAAGAGATTATTATTCTTCTTTTAATAGTAATGTACACAGAGCCGGACATTATTTGAGTGCCAAATCTACTAAAGCTTACGAATCTTCTAGAGAAAGTATTGCAGAATATATCAATGCAAAGGATTCAACTGAAATTATTTTTACTAAAGGAACAACAGAATCCATTAATCTTTTGGCAGACGTATTGGCAAAAGATATACTCGAAGATGGCGATGAGATTATTCTTACAAGAATGGAACACCATTCCAATATAGTACCATGGGTTGCACTTAAAGACAAATTGGATTTGACTATAAAAATCATTGAAATTGACGATAAAGGCGAACTATTAATAGATGATTTAGACAAGCTATTTACAGAAAACACAAAAATCCTTTCCATTGCTCATTCTTCAAATGTGCTTGGAACAATAAATCCAATCGAAAAAATAGTAAAGATTGCAAAGAGTAGGGGAGTGCTGACTATCATTGACGGAGCACAAGCCATTGTTCATGAAAAAATCAATGTTCAAAAAATAGATTGTGATTTTTATTGTTTTTCGGGTCATAAAATGTATGCGCCTATGGGAATTGGGGTTTTATACGGCAAAAAAGAGATATTAAACCGATTGAGCCCTTACCAAAAAGGAGGTGGGATGATAAAAAATGTAAATTACGATGAGATAATATACAATATTTCCCCTTATCGTTTTGAAGCAGGCACACCAAATGTGGAAGCAGCAATTGGATTGTCAAAAGCTATTGATTATATCAATTCTATTGGGATAGAAACAATCAAAAAACACGAACAATCACTATTGAATTACGCGAGTGCCCAACTTAAAGGAATAGAAGGAATAAATATTTTTGGAGAATCTGCTGCCAAAGATCCAATGATTTCCTTTAATGTTAAGGGTGTGCACCATTCCGATCTTGCTATGATTCTTGATAAGTTCGGAATAGCTACCAGAGCGGGATTTCACTGCGCACAACCACTATTTGATTACTATAAAACAAAAGGGAATCTGAGAATATCTTTTTCTTTTTACAATACACTGGAGGAAATTGATGTTTTTGTAGAGAAACTTATTTTTGCAATTAATATGTTGAAATAAATCATGATGACTATACAGGAAAAAGAAAGAGAATTGATAGAAGAATTTGATATGTTTGATGATTGGATGGATAAATACACATATATAATCGATATGGGTAAACATGTATGTAATACCATTGATATAAAAAATCAGGATAATCTTGTTGCAGGCTGTAATTCTCAGGTTTGGTTAGATTCGAGATTTGAGGATGGCAAAGTATTTTACAGGGCTGATAGCGATGCATTGATTCCAAAAGGTATAGCCCAGATGTTGGTCAGGATATATTCAGGTAATACACCACTTGAAATCATTGAGCACAATCCGGTTTTTATTAAAGAAATAGGTTTGGAAGAGCACCTTTCTCCAAATAGGGCAAATGGTCTGGTATCAATGCTAAATAAAATAAAAAGTATAGCCAAAACTTATATAAATTCAATATAAATGAATACAGAGGAAGTTAAAGGAAAAATAATCAGTGTCCTTAAAAGAATTTACGATCCGGAAATTCCGGTTGATATCTATGAATTGGGGCTCATTTACAAGATTGATTTGGATGAAACCGGTGTCGCAAACATCGATATGACTCTTACAAGCCCAAATTGCCCCGTAGCTGATAATATTGTAAATGAAGTCTTTATGAAAGTAAAAGAGATCGAAGAGATAAAGGATGTTGACATCCATTTGACTTTTAATCCTCCATGGGATTCTTCTATGGCATCGGAAGTTGCTCAACTTCAATTGGGAATTCTATAACCCAATTTATGTTAAAGATTTTTAGTTTTAAAACAATTTTATTACTTTTGTCATTCAATTTTAAAATTTTATACTGTGCTTAGTAAGAAAGAAAAAGAATTAATAATTGATATTAGTGCGGGCGTATTGTTAGGAGCATCAATTATCTTGGCTCTCTTTTTCCGCGAAGAAATATCCGGATTATTTAGACATGATGAAAAATCTAAAGAGACAACTGAAATTGTCGTTGAAAAAAAACACAAAACTATCACTAAATTCGGGTATGATACTACACAATATGTATTTGAAGAGGGTAGGGTGAAAAACAATGAAATAATAGGTTCTATTCTTTATTGGCAAGATGTTCCATATTTTAAAATTGATAAATTGGTTCAAAAAGCTAAGGATGTATTTAATGTAAGGCAGATAAGAGCTAATAAAAAAATTACTTTTGTAAGGAAAGATTCCTGTGGAGAACTAATAAGTTTGATATATGAACCCAACGATTTATCATATATCGTATTTAATTTAGCAGATTCGATATATGTTAAAAGAGAATTTAGACCAATTGAAACAAAAATAGAATTTGCAAGCGGTGAAGTACATACATCTCTCTGGAATTCGATGAAAGACAATAATTTAAGTATTTCTATTATCGATAAAATGGAGGATGCTCTTTCTTCTGAAGTGGATTTTTATCACGCTCAGAAAGGAGATCAATATAAGTTGTTGTTCGAGAGAAAGTATATTGATGACAAACCGATAGCCATTGGAAAATTATTGGGTGCATATTATTATAACGATTCGCCAAAATATGCATTTTACTTTAAATCAAATGATTATAAAGGCTATTATAATTATACCGGACAGGCAACCAAAAAAGCGTTTCTCAGAGCCCCTGTAAGATTTTCCAGAATTTCTTCAGGTTTTAGCACTAGGCGATTTCACCCTATATTACACCGTGTAAAAGCTCATTATGGTACTGATTATGCTGCGCCATACGGAACTCCTATTTTGGCTGTTGCAGCCGGAACTATTATAAGAAAAGGATACGGAAAAGGAAATGGAAACTTTATAACAATACGACACGATAAGACCTATACAACCACTTATCTACATATGCAAAGATTTGCTAAAAGCAGCAAAAAAGGTGCTCATGTGACGCAAGGGCAGGTTATAGGTTATATCGGTTCTACCGGTCTTGCTACAGGTCCTCATGTATGCTTTAGAATGAAAAAGAACGGTAAACCTATCAATCATCTCAGAGAAAATTTTCCCTCTCCGGAACCATTACCTGATAGCGTCTTAACTAAGTTCTATGTCGTCCGGGATAGTATCCTCAATCTGATGAAGTCTTTGGATTATTTGAGTGATGATTCTTTGCATCAAGAAAGTATTGTGATAAAAGACCACAATGATTCTAAAAGAATTGTAAAGCCGTGATAGCTTAGGTATATGATAAAATTTTTCTCGCTAAGACGCTAATGCGCTAAGAGCCGAACTAAGAGCTTTTTTTAAATCAAAAGATAAACACGCTACAGTAGGGTTGATCTTCTAATTATGTTTCAAAACCCTATTTAACATAATATATATTATAGGCATTAAATATATCTCGATATTCTATCCGTACACTTCGGTATTCAATTATCATTCTGTGAATTTTGAGTTAATTCGGGTTAAATATTCAATAAATTTATAACACTTTGGAATTTTTACTACTTTTGTGTGTTAGTAGATATAGAACTGAGCATTATTTCAAAAATAATTTAACAAACATAATATGCGAAAAATATTTTTAATTGTATTCGGAATACTTCTATTTAGTATAAATTCCATTTCTGCACAAAAATCTGAGTATAAGATTTCAGCCATAGGATTTTACAATCTTGAAAATTTATTTGACACAATTGATGCCCCTGATATATGGGATGAAGAATTCACTCCGGCAGGAACCAAAGTTTGGAATACAAAAAAATACAATGAGAAATTAGAGAATATGGCTTATGTTATATCTAAGATTGCAACGAAGAAATCAAAGGACGGATTAGCTATTCTTGGAGTTGCTGAAGTGGAAAACAGAAGCGTTTTGCAAGATTTGGTTAAGCAACCGGCTATTGCAAATAGAAGATACAATATCATACACTTCGATTCTGATGATTTCAGAGGAATAGACGTTGCATTGCTTTATCAACCAAAATACTTCACTCCGCAATCGGCAAAATCAATTCCGGTTGTTTTATATTCAGGTAAAGAGAAAAAATTCACTAGAGACATTTTATACGTTTCCGGTTTAATGTATGGAGAGAAAATTCATATTTTGGTCAATCATTGGCCGTCAAGACGCGGTGGTGAGGCTACAACCTCCCCTTGGAGACAACAAGCTGCTGCTGTTGATAAAAAGATTATTGATTCCCTAATAGCAATCAATCCAATGGCTAAAGTGATTGTAATGGGTGATCTGAATGATAATCCCAATAATCCGAGTGTAAAAAAAGTCCTTAAGACCAAGCGAAAAATTAAAAAAGTCAAGCTCGAAAATATGTTTAATCCAATGGAGAATTATTTTAGAAAAGGCAATGGAACAACTGCTTATAAAGACTCATGGAGCTTATTTGACCAAATAATATTAACATACGGCTGGTTACCAAAAGATCAAAATGGTCTTAGATTTTATAAAGCTAAAATATTCAACAAAAATTTCTTAGTCCAGAAAAAAGGTCATTTCAAAGGCTATCCGAAGAGAACCTTTGCAGGAGGTGAATTTATCCATGGATACAGCGATCATTTTCCAGTATATATCTATGTCATTAAGCCTAGAAAATAACAACTTAGGGAATTTAAAGAGCCCTGTAATACTAAATTCGGAATTTCGTGAAACTCTTAGACAATTAGAGGATTCAAGCGATAGTTTTTTCATTACCGGAAGGGCAGGAACCGGTAAGTCCACCCTACTCCGCTTATTTAGTAATACGACGAAGAAGAAAATTGTTATTTTAGCACCAACAGGTATAGCAGCATTAAATGTCAAAGGACAAACGATTCATTCGTTTTTTAAATTTGCCCCTAATTTTATAGCCAAAACCGGTATCAAAAAGCTAAAGAACTCAAGGATTTACAAAAATTTGGATTCAATTGTTATTGATGAAATTTCAATGGTAAGAGCTGATATGCTGGACAATATCGATCTATTTCTACGTTTAAACAGGGACAATCCCCTACCCTTTGGAGGTGTTCAGATGATTTTTATTGGAGATTTATTTCAGATTCCCCCAGTTGTTTCAACTGATTTTGAGCGTAAATTTCTCCATGATAACTATGAGACCCCCTATTTTTTCTCAGCTCATGCATTGAATTCCGATGAATTCTATTTGAATACGATAGAGCTGAATCAAGTATTTCGTCAAAATGATTACAGGTTTATCAACTTGCTGGAGAGTATCAGATTAAATCAAATGGATTGGGATTTATTGGAAGAATTGAACTCCAGATATAATCCGGATGAGGTTCTTGAAGGTTTTTATATCACTTTATCAGCCCGGAATTCTCAAGTCCAAAAACTAAATGATGCAAAATTGCAGGAGATAAGCAGACGTATTTACTCCTACCCTGCCACGGTTTCAGGTGATTTTCAAGTCAATTCATTTCCTACTGATTATGAACTATCCTTAAAAGTCGGTGCGCAGGTAATGTTTATACGTAATGATATAGAAAAAAGATATGTCAACGGGACAATCGGTAAAGTCGTTGATTTGGAAACAAATAAAATCACTGTGGAAATAATCAAAGACGATCAAAAAATCAATGTTGATGTAGATTTGGAGGAATGGGAAGCCGTAAGATATTTTACAAAGAGTACAAATGCCAAAGAAATCGAAATGGAAGTTGTAGGAACTTTTACTCAATATCCATTGAAATTGGCTTGGGCGATAACTATACACAAAAGCCAGGGAAAAACATTTGACAATGTCATAATTGACTTGGGGAAAAAAGGTGCTTTTGCGAGTGGACAAACCTACGTCGCTCTCAGTAGATGTACTTCACTTGAAGGCATTGTTCTAAATACGCCAATCAAGCCCCAAGATATAATGGTTGACCCGAGGATTATTGATTTTTTGGAGAATCAAAAAAGACGTTGATTATTTTTTTCTTCTGTTTGCTAGTAAAAATAAGACTGCCATTCTTACAGCAACACCATTCTCTACCTGTTCTAGTATAATGGAATTATCTGAATCTGCCACTTGACTTTCGATTTCAACTCCTCTATTAATAGGTCCGGGATGCATAATCACCTTTTTGCTTTTCATCTTATCAAGCAATTCTCTTGAGACTCCAAAATATTGAGAATATTCCCTCAAGGAAGGAAAATACTTTATATCCTGTCTTTCGAGTTGTATCCTGAGAATATTGGCGACATCACACCACTCAAGAGCTTTCTCTATATCCAATTCAACATCGACACCACGAGTTTTAATATATTTGGGAATCAATGTAGAAGGGCCGCTAACCTTAACCTCCACTCCAAGTTTTTTTAATGCAAAAATATTACTCATTGCCACTCTTGAATGCATAATATCACCCATTATCACTATCTTTTTATCTTTGATTTTACCGTTAAAGTGATTGTAAATCGAAAAGTTGTCCAATAGTGCTTGAGTTGGGTGTTCGTGAGTGCCGTCACCGGCATTCACAATGGATGCATCTATATTTTTTGAAAGAAAATAGTGCGCTCCAGGAGAAGGATGTCTCATCACCACCATATCCACTTTCATAGCTAGAATATTGTTGACAGTATCGAGAAGTGTTTCCCCTTTTTTCACGGAAGAAGAAGCTGCAGAAAAGTTAATTACATCCGCAGACAATCTTTTTTCAGCAAGTTCAAAAGACAATTTTGTTCTAGTGGAATTTTCAAAAAACAGATTAGCAATTGTTGTATCCCTTAAAGTTGGTACTTTTTTAATAGGTCTGTTAATTATTTGCTTAAACTCTTTAGCTGTTTCAAAAATCAAATAAATATCTTTTTCTGTTATCTCTTTAATCCCCAACAAATGTTTTACTGAAAGTTGTGATTTATTCATATAATAGATTTCAGGATTTTCTTAATTAATATTATTTTGTTTTAATACAATTTTATCATCACCGTCAATTTGTTTCCATTTCACATCGACATATGCATTATCAATAGCGTCAATAGCAGTACCTACATAATCTGCTTTAATCGGGAGTTCTCTATTAAACCTCCTATCCACCATAACAGCCAACTCTACCCTACTGGGTCTTCCGTAATGTTGCAAGGCAGAAAGTGCTGCATTAATCGTTCTTCCCGTATATAGCACATCATCAAACAAAATGACTTTTTTCCCCTCCACTAAAAATGACATATCGGTTTTACTCGCAGACAAAGGACTGCTACTGGTACGAAAATCATCTCTATAGAAAGTGATATCTATTTTGCCGAAATCCAATTTCAAATCCGGGATTTCTTTCTTCAAAACATCTACTATTCTATCTGCAAAAAAACCTCCCCTATCTTGAATACCAATAATGCAAGTATTATCAAAATCACCGTGATTTTCTATTAATTGCCGGACGATTCTTTGAACTGTTAAAAGAAATTTTTTCTCTTTTAGAATTTCCTTATCAAGATTTGATTTTTTCATAACACAAATTTAATACAGTATTCGATATATCAAAATATTTAATATATGTTTTTTTG
>JALVEE010000107.1 GCA_027008645.1 Saprospiraceae bacterium | reverse complement strand
CAGAATGTAGAAAATGCGTTAAAACAATACAGTACAACAAGGGACAATAAGGAATTGCTTTTTGCTTTCAAAAAAAGAACTTTGGTGCATTTTGCCGTTGACCAAGATGAAGTTTTTATGACGACAAAATTGGACGGTAATAAAACTTACTGGCTACCATTCAATCAAGGTTATAATAACGGAAAAGGTAATCCGCCTAACCCTGATGGTTACAGAACAGCTTATTTGTGGGAATACATCCTACAAAAAGATAGTTGGATGGAAATATTACAACAATTTATCCATTTACAGAAAGAAGAAATTGAAATCCAAGGAAAGATTTATAAACGAGAAAAACTTATCTTTCCGCGTTACCATCAATTAGATGTTGTACGAAAAATTAGTAGCAATGTGTATAATGTGGAGGCAGGAACCAATTATTTGATTCAACATTCGGCAGGTTCAGGTAAGAGTAATTCTATTGCTTGGTTGGCTTATCGCCTTTCAAGCTTACACAATGTACACAATAATCGAATTTTTGATTCGGTAATCGTAGTAACAGACAGGAGAGTGCTTGACCAACAATTACAAAATACCATTTACCAATTTGAACACAAAACAGGCGTTGTTCAACGAATTGACAAAGACAGCACACAATTGGCAAATGCTTTGGGTGATGGGACAAATATCATTATCACTACTTTACAAAAATTCCCTTTTGTTGTGGATAAAGTTGGCGATTTACCGGATCGTAATTATGCAGTAATTATTGATGAAGCCCATAGTTCGCAAGGTGGCGAAGCCAGTAAAAAAATGAAAGAAGTTTTAGGAGATATAAAAGAAGAATCCGAAGCCAAGGAACCATTTCCAAAATATGGTGAAGGAAATGATGAAGAATTTATTCCTTCGCAAGATATTGTTAATGCAGAAATTGAAAAATCTGCAAAATCTAGGGGGCAACAAAGCAATATTTCATTCTTTGCATTTACCGCAACCCCAAAGTATAAAACACTTCAAGTTTTTGGGCATAAAGATGCGGACGGGAAACCAAAGCCTTTTCATCTTTATTCAATGCGACAAGCCATTGAAGAAGGATTTATTTTAGATGTATTGAAAAATTATACTACTTATGAACTCTTTTTTAAATTGACCAAAGCCATTGAAGATGACCCGAATTTGAATAAAAAGAAAGCGGCAAAAGCAATTGGCAAATTTGTTTCTTTGCATCCGCATAATTTAGCTCAAAAAACAGAAATAATTATTGAGCATTTTAAGCAAATTGTTTCTCATAAAATTGGCGGAAAAGCCAAAGCAATGTTGGTTTGTGGTTCAAGATTACATGCAAAACGTTATTTTGAAGAATTTAAAAAATATATAAAATCAAAGGGGTATCAAAATGATATTAAAATCCTTGTAGCCTTTTCGGGTAAGGTAACTGATGATAATTATCCTGATGGCGTTTCTGAACCTGAATTAACAGGGTACAGTGAAAAGGAATTACCAACAATATTTGATAAAGAAGACTACAAAATATTAATTGTTGCCGATAAATATCAAACGGGGTTTGACCAACCATTACTACAAACAATGTATGTAGATAAGAAGTTATCGGGAGTTAAAGCGGTTCAAACTCTTTCCCGCTTAAACAGAACGTGTGCAGGTAAAGAAGATACATTTGTTTTAGATTTTGTAAATGATAGAGAAACAATCTTTGCATCATTTCAACCTTATTATGAAATTACAACGGTTACAGAAGAAACAGACATCAATCATTTATATGACTTAAAGGCAAGACTTGACCAATTTCAAATTTATGATGAATCAGAAATTGTAGCTTTTGCAAATGTTTACTTTCACCCTGAAACAAAGTTAAACAATCCAAAACAGCAAAGATACTTATACTCATTTACCGACCCTGCGGTTGATAGGTTCAAAGAATTAGAAGTAGAAAAACAGGACGAATTTAAAAAAGGCATAAGAACTTGGACTAATCTTTATGCGTTTTTAGCTCAAATAATGCCATTTGTTGACCCAGATTCTGAACGCTTTTATGCTTATGCGAAACTGTTACAAACTCGACTGCCTAAAAGAGAACTTTCAGAAAGTTTACATTTAGACGATGAAGTGGCATTAGAGTATTATCGTTTGCAAAAAATTAAAGAAGGTTCAATTGACTTGCTAAAAGGAGAAACAGGAGAATTAAGTGGTACAACAGAGGCCGGTTTAAAAAGAACAAAAGATGAAGAAGCTTTGCTTTCTGAAATAATCAATATTTTAAATGACCGTTTCGGAACCGAATTTGAAGAAGCAGACAAATTGTTCTTTGAGCAAATTGAAGCGGAATTATTGGAAGATGAAACACTTCAGACACAAGCAAAAGTAAATAAGATTGATACGTTTAAATACGCTTTCGAAGACTTGTTTATAACAAAGCTGATTGACCGAATGGATCAAAATCAGGAAATATTTGAAAAGATACTTGAAGACAAAGAATTTGGGAACTTAGTGAAAGAATTAATGATGAAAAAAGTATATAAGAAAATGAATGAATAAGCCACTGCTAAGGGAGAAAAAAGCAACAACCTTAAGGCTTTGTGGCGGATAAAGCACTAATAGTCAGCTAGTTATGAATAGGTACTAATACAAACTAGACAACTAAAAAGAACTTGTGTTTCAAAACCACCGCAAAATCTCATACGCAATATTAGACACAATAAGGAAAAAAATGGAGAAGAAAAACCTAATAACAAAAAAATATGAAGAAGGATTTCTTTCGAGAAATGAATATCTTGAAATAATGAAAAGGGAATATCCAAACTCAAAAATTGGTCAAAGCAAAACCGTTGGTGTCTTTGACGGTTCTCTTTTAATGATAAAACTTAGCTTAAAACAGCTATCTCTTTTTTTTGATAAATTTTACATAATTGATTTACACCAATGGATTGACCACTTAAGAAGCATGAAGATAGACACACTTGAAGAATCATATTTATACAATAAGGCTGAGTTAGATTGGTTATTGGAAAATGAGATAATTAATGAAATGATATTTCCATCTGATGAAGAATTGCAGGAAAATATAAAAGTAAAGAGCGAATATAATAGATTACTAGAATTCTATAATTCTAAACTATTCAGACAAGTCACTGAACACAAAAATAAAGAAAGTGATGACTACAATAAAAAGCTTGTTAGAGTACTTCATCATCAGTCAGTTTTTAGAGCAAGATTGCAATCAGCTTTTATAAACTCAATGACTTTTGATGATGCATATCCGGTAATTGATAATGTTTTTGATTTGGGGAGATATTTAGATGGTTTACCAAAGGCTCATGTAGTCAACGTGTCTATAACGAAATTACCAACACCAACTCCTAATACTCCTTGGGAACAAATTCAAGACTTTAGACAAGATTCAGATTCGAAAGAAAAATATAATCGGATTAAGAAGTGGATTCGAAAAATCGCAAAGGAAAATCTTAGAACAAATGAAATAAATGAAGAAATTGAAGATTTAATAAATGATTATGAAAAGTATATGAAAATCCATAAAATAAAAACTAACCATAGTATTTTAAAATCAACCGTTATTACTACTGCTGAAATGATAGAAAATATCGTAAAATTAAAATTTGGAGAAGCCGCAAAACAGGTATTCTCTTTTGAAAATAGAAAAATTTCTTTGTTAGAAGCAGAGATGAAAGCACCTGGAAGGGAAATTGCCTATATTATTAAAGCTAGAGAAGAATTCAAGAAGTGAATACCAATGCTAATCGAATAAATATTAGCGGACAGCTAAATAGTTACTTTCATACAAAAAAAAAAAAACTAATTCCTCCTCAT
>JALVEE010000106.1 GCA_027008645.1 Saprospiraceae bacterium | reverse complement strand
ATTAAAAAAATTTAACTAATCTTAACTCCTTAATGGTTAAAAAAATAAAATAAATATTATAAAAAAAATGAAGAAAATACTTATCATAATTTGTTTAATTCCGGTGATGCTTACCGGTCAAATTACAAGAGATACATTCGATTCTCAATTTTTCGGTTTTGACTTTTGGTCTTCCAATCCGGCTTTTTGGAGCGAAATTTATACACAGATGCAAGCGGACTCATTCCCATTCGACTTGGTGGGCAGCGATGCTATCAATTGGCACAAAATAGAACCCAATCCTCCCCAAAACGGAGTTCACCAATACAATTGGGAAGCATTGGATGTATATATGTATTACACCCAAGAAGCAGGAAAAGTATTGGAACTTGGCATCAGACCGGCAAGCAATTGGGGTACTGTCGTCAAAGCGGAAGATATTGATAATTGGGCATTGGGAATGAGTCCTCTCTTACCGGATGAGCAATCCGATACACTTCATTGGGGCACGACAGCAAAACAAGCCTGGTATGAATTTATCTACAACCTTGTAGAAAGATATAACAACGATAATGATGAATCAGATGCTCCTTGGTTGAATAGTGCGCTGATTAATACCATTATAATCGGAAATGAACCGGAAGCCCCCTCTCACTTTTTTTCCTATGGCGGTAGTATGCATGCACTACATGAAATGTTGAAAATAACAAAGAGGGCGATTGAAGATGCGGGAGGAGATGTGATTTTAGCAAGAGGCAAAAGCAAATCGGGCAGATTGTTTGATGATAGTCCGGATATGACTACAATAATGCAACGAGGCGGATATTATTTGGACTCTTTGATGACGGATTTTGAACTTGGAGGAGATGACTATGATGTTTTTGCTATCAATTACAATGATCATTACACACAATTGCCGGTATTTGTGGATTGGTTGAAAAAAGAGATGAATAAAAGAGGATTTGAAAAGCCGTTTATCGTCGGTGATGCAAGAACGACTTTATGTCCACGAGACAATTTTTATAACGGTGATGATCATATTTTACCACCGGTATATTCCCGTGAATTTATGCAAATAATGGAGAATCCCAATGATCCCCGGTATGAAAATACAAAAGACATACATCAAAAAGATGAGACAATGCAAAGCATTAAGAAAATTGTAATGGCAGCCTACACAGGCCAGCAACATATATCCTTGCAGCCCGTTTTTTCCAATCTTGTCTCTCCCGAACCTATGGAAAACAGGAAATATATGTGGTACTATTCCGGCTTTTTTGATCCTTATATCTATGAGGAATATGATCTGGCAGCAGCAAGAGAACCCGTTTATTGGGCTATGAAGCTATTGGCAAATCAGCTAATAGGAAGTGACAGGGAGGTCGAACGGATATCTTTGGGAGAAAATGATTATGTTTTCAGATTTAATAAGAATAGTGATTCATTTTTTATTGCCTGGCACGAAGACAATACTGCCATTGACAACGCTACAGGCTTAAGAAAAAGAAATCAAAACAGCATTATCAACCTTCAACAATACATTGCGGAATCCAATGTAAGAATAAGTCATTTTACGGAAATAACCAATGAAAACGGGCTACCGGTAAAAATTCCCGATACGGATATGAATACACAAAATATATCTATTAATGAATTTCCCGTGCTGATTTTTCCTAAAAACAGCTCTTCAATCTCAAAGTCTGAAATGGGAGATATGAACATAAAAATCTTTCCCAATCCATTTTCGGATTATATTATTTTAGAAATGGAATACAGGCTCAAAACCACCTTCAAGCTAATAGATTTTACGGGTAAAACCGTGAAATCCGGTATTTTTGACAGTGATAGAACAAAGGTTTTCACAGGAGATTTGCAGGAAGGAATTTACTTTATAGAAATAAAGACGCGTAGAAGAAACTATACAAGATATATAGTCAAAATATCCCTATAAGTTTTTAAAAACAATCCTACAAATTCCTTCGGTACACTTCGCTACTCCGGACTACAACTTTGCTCCAACTTCCGTTTCAATACAACTTGGAACTCGAAACTTGGACGTGGAACTCGAAACTCGGAACTAAAAAACATATAGTCCCAATAAACAACCTAACACCCACACCAGCTTCAAACATTATTTTCCAATTATAAGCCGGCTTCAAAATCACTCCTTACAGTCGTGCTTTCGAGTCCTAAGCTTCACCATTTTACTAAAACCCAAAAACTTTGAATCCCGCAGTACGTTTCATTACTTGGGTCTTTGGCTTCGCTATAGCTCGAAACCTGGAACTTATAAACATGGAACTTGGAACCATGTACCTACAAACCCGAAACTAATACATCATCGATCCTCAATCTCTCACCGTCTTTATTAAGTTTTATAGCTTGAATGAATAATATTTGCTTATAAAAATTGTACCTTTACACATTGAATAGATTAATCTAATAATTTCAGACTATCAAATGGGAGAAGTATATAGAAAAATATTAAAACAATTGGCTCATAAGGAGGTAAAACTTGTCTTGGTGTCAAAACGCAAACCTGCTGAAATAATAAAAAAGTTTTATGACTTGGGGCATAGGGATTTTGGTGAAAACAGAGTTCAGGAATTGGTCGAAAAGCATGACAATCTGCCTGAAGATATCAAATGGCATTTGATAGGGCATTTACAGAAGAATAAGGTGAAATACATAGCCCCTTTTATTCATTTAATTCACGCTGTCGATAATTTAGAGTTGTTGATCGAAATTGATAAAAGAGCAAAGGCCAATAACAGAGTTATTGATGTGTTATTACAATTGAAAATAGCACAGGAGGAATCTAAATTCGGACTTTCAAAAGAAGGTATTATCAGCCTACTTGAAAGTGACGCTTGCAATAAGCTAAACAATATAAGTATAGTCGGACTAATGGGAATGGCTACAAATACTCCGGATAGAGAACAAATCAAAAATGAATTCAAAACCCTCCATGAGTTTTTTCTTTTTATTCAAAAAACATACTTCGATAAAAGCAATTCATTCAAAGAAATATCTATGGGAATGTCGGGAGATTACGAAATCGCAATTGAAGAAGGTGCAACTATGGTCAGGATTGGTAGTCTTATATTGGGAGCAAGAACTTATTAATTTACTCAAAATATAATAGTATGCGAAAACTCAAAATATATTTTCTTTTTGCTTTTTTTTCATTCAACTCTGTTGTGAATGCTCAACCTAATGGAAAATTCTTTGATAAGGTGGAAAAATTTAGGGCAAAATACCAAAGAGAATTGGTAAGAGACTTGCATTCTCCGCTTACTAAATACGATTTGAGATTTCTTCATTTTTATGACCCTGATAGCGTTTATAATGTGAATTGCAAGATAACAAAATTAAAAAATCAGGATTTCTTCAATTTCATGACCTCTTCAGGACAAAAAAGAAAGTATAGAAAATTTGCAAAATTAAGTTGTATAGTCAAAGACACTGCTATAGAATTATTTACATACGAAAGCGAAAGGCTCCTTAAATCAAAGCAATACAAAGACTATATCTTCTTACCATTTACGGACAATACAAATGGAGAAGCTACGTATGGCGGTGGTAGATATCTGGATCTTCAACGCAAGGATTTTTCTACTGATGAAATCAATATAGATTTTAACCTGTGCTACAATCCCTACTGTGCATATAGCAGTGGTTATTCCTGTGCAATTCCGCCAAAAGAAAACTATGTCCCCATTAGTATAGAAGCCGGCGAAAAACTATATACCGGAATAAAAAAACATCGCTCCCACAGGAAACAGAATAAAAAACAACAAAAAGCAAAACTCAAAAAGCAAAATAAAAAACTAAAAGAGCGAGCT
>JALVEE010000105.1 GCA_027008645.1 Saprospiraceae bacterium | reverse complement strand
AATATATGCTCTTTTAAAAAAAAAACATGATTTTGATATTATAAAAAAACTATGAATAAATAGTAATCACCAATTTCCTCGATCTCGCTCTATTTCTAAACTCGCATAAATATATACCTTGCCATTCGCCCAGGTTAAGTTTACCATCCGTAATCGGAATATTGATTGAGCTATCGGTCAAACTGGATTTTATATGTGCCGGCATATCATCAGACCCCTCCACAGTGTGCGTATAATAAGGCATGTCTTCCGGTACCAAAAGGTTAAATACCGTTTCAAAATCATCCAAAACAGTTGAATCAAAATTCTCATTTATCGTAAGGCTTGCGGATGTATGTTTAATAAACAAATTCAAAATACCCGCTTTTGGCAATTCAATCTGACTCAATATCTCATCTGTTATTAAATGAAATCCTCTACTGTGCTCTGACAATACAATTTCCTTTTGCTGTATCATTAATACTCTTTAATTTGTAAAAAAATAATGTTTCTAATCGTATCTATTTATCGTAGGACATTTCAAAGAACCAAAATAATACATCATACTTAATTGAATAAATGAAAATCTGTCATTGTCCCTACTGTTTCCCCTTTGTTTTCCTTGTACCGCAAATCCCGGAATATTTGACCTGTCTGATAGTTTTACAGCTATGTCACCCCTAAGAGATTGGAGCTCTCTGACATTGGGATATGTCTTACTCACATCGTCCAAATAGTCGGTAAATGTAAACCTGTAACTCATTTCAAGATTCATACTCAATTTGGTAGATATGTCCCATTTTAGTCCTCCTCCGAATGTCAAGCCGGCTGAAAATTGAAAATATTCCTCACCAAGAGCTTGTCCTTCTGTTCCTAACTCTCTAAGACTGTAATACTTGCCCTTGTATTCAGCTTTTGGGTCATAATAAAAAACATTGAAGCCTCCCGCCAGATACGGAGTGAAATAATCCGATGAGCCGTGTACATAAGGCAAAAAATTGAATTCAATCTGATTGTTAAAATCGACTATTATACTTCTGAAACTAAGATTCCTTTTCTTGTCAAAAGAATTGGTCGAATTCTTATCATTAGCTCCAAATCTTGTTAAACTTATTGTTGATTTTAGTGAAATCCTGTCATTGAATAATACCCTCAAGTTTGCTCCTCCAGCTAATCCCGGTTTACTAATGTTGAATGTAGGATTCAACTCACCAAAGTAATTGGATATACCAAGCCAACCACCAAGTTCAAAACCTTGTGACATGAGATTTAACTGCGATACAGCCATCAACACAAAAATAAAAAACAATTTCCTAATTCGCATATTTCAATCTTTATAATCTAAAGCCTGCATAGAAACAGACATTTTTTTCAATCATTAAATATTCTCCAAAACATTAAACAATACAAAATATTAATTATTATATTCAGCATCGATATTTATGATAATATTTTTAATATCATCTCTTTCATCAATTCAATACTATTGACCGATCTCACATTAAATCCCTTTGCTTTTATATCATATTCACGCAATATCCCGATAATATCCATCAATTTGGCTCTGGGGTAATTCCTTGCAGCTTTCCTGTACTCCCGTGCAAAAAAATTATGAAAATTGGCTATTTTACTCAGTTCGATATCCGTTTTCCTGATATTTTCCGATACAATCATCAATTTTGTAAAATACCCGTACAAGGTGATTATTATATAAACCAAAGGATATTGAGTAGGATTTGCACTGAATATATCTATTATCCTGAATACTTTCGCTACATCTTTTGCTCCTAATGCACTATTGAGTTCATAAACATTATATTCTCTATTCAATCCGATATTATTTTTTATATCAACCAACTCGATGCGGTCTTTACCGGAAACTGCAATTTTCAATTTGTCCAATTCATTATCTATTTTTGACAATTCAGTTCCCAATAATACTGTCATAAGTCCACAAGCATCATTGCTCATATTCATCCCCTTGGTCTTTGCATAATTTTTTATCCAAGTACCAACTTTATTTTCATAGAGCTTTTTAGACTCAAAAACCAACGCATTTTTTTTAACTTGTTTTGCAAATGCTGTACGCATATCCAATTTCTTACCTTTGTATGCAATAACCAAAATCGTTGATTCCACAGGTTTTTCAACATATGACATAAGATCAGTCAATGTTTTCATCTGCTGTGCCTCTCTCAAAATAACAACCCTTTTGGCGGCCATCATCGGATATTGACGTGCGCTATTGGTTATACTCTGTGCACTGGCATCTTTTCCGTAAAATACCGATAGATTAAAATCACGCTCTTGACTTGAAAGCACTCCATCTTGAATAGCATCAACAATCTTATCAATAAAAAATGCTTCTTCACCATGCAATAAATAGATTGGTGAAAATTGCTTTTTATTAATACTTTCTATGATTTGTTCAAAAGTCAAAATTTATTTTTTTCACAAAAATAACTTATTTTATTTTAAAACTTATATTATACCAAAACTTATAAAAATAAATACACCAAAAACAAATTCATTTTACATTCCTTTATGTAACTTCGCAGCTTGTAAATATATTTAGAATGAAGCTTTATCCCAATAACATACTTACAGTTTTGGAATATGACAAGATAATCGATCTTGCAAAATCGTATTGTACCGGTTCATTGGGCAAGGAACGACTCGACAGTAAAAGTTTTATGAATAATATCGATTTGCTGGAAATCAAACTGCTTCAGGTAGAAGAAATGAAAAATTCCTTTCTAAGCGACGCTCCTTTTTCCTTGAAGCATTATACCGATATTATCCAATATCTGAAAAACCTTAGAGTAATCGGCTTCGTTCTTTCTATGGAAGCTTTGCAGGAAATAAATGCAATACTTAAAGGAGCGATTCAAATAAAAAAATATTTTAATCCATTGCGTAGAGAACAATTTCCCGTACTGGGTGAATTGTCTCAGCAACTTAATATACCCGATGAAATAACGAATATTATTGATGAAGTCTTGGATGAAAACGGAGATATAAAGCCAACTGCTTCCGCTGAACTGATGAGAATATCCAGAGCGATAAAATCAAAGCAGATAGAAATAAACAAGGTCTTCAACAGTATCGCTACCGACCTAAAGGCTAAAGGTTTATTGAGTGAAACAGTTGAAACTTATAGAAATGGACGTAGGGTATTGATACTACCCGTGGAAAATAAAAGAAAAATCAAGGGTATTCTTCACGATGAATCCGCCACAGGCAAAACCGTTTACATTGAGCCCGAAATGATAATCAGCTTAAACAATGACCTGTTTAATCTCGATACGGAATACAAAAAAGAAATATACAAAATACTCAAAAAACTAAGTGACAATCTTCGCCCACATACCGAAACTATCAAATATAATCTTGATATTATAACGGAATTCGATGTCATCGGAGCTAAAGCCAATGTCGCTATTCAAATGAACGCCAATAAACCTGTACTTGAACCAAAACCGGGCTTCAATTTCATAAAAGCATATCATCCAATATTGTATTTGAAAAATAAAAATACTGAAATCGCTACAATTCCATTTGATCTGCATCTTACTAAGGGAAACAGAATAGTAGTAATCAGTGGACCAAATGCCGGAGGCAAATCCATTACACTAAAAGCCACCGGACTACTCCAATTGATGACTCAATCCGGATTTTTAATCCCGGCAAATGAAAAATCAAAGATCGGTATTTTTAATAAAATATTTGCTGATATCGGTGACCAACAATCAGTGGAAGACGATCTGAGCACTTATAGTTCCAGACTTAATAATATGAAAGTATTTCTCGAAAAGGCCGATGACCATTCTTTGGTATTAATCGATGAATTCGGCTCCGGAACCGATCCGAAAATAGGGGGCGCAATTGCCGAAGCCATATTAAAAGAGCTGAATATAGCCAAATCGTGGGGTGTTGTCACAACTCACTATAGCAATATCAAAGTTTTTGCATTCAAAACCAAAGGAATTATCAATGCTGCAATGCATTTTGACAAAAAGAAAATGCAACCCACTTATAAGTTTATTCTCGGCAAACCGGGCAGCTCATTTGCTTTCGAAATTGCCCAAAATACAGGATTATCAAAAAAAATATTGAACTACGCCAGATTTAAAGCAGGTAGAAATATAAAAAAAATAGAAGAACTCCTTGTAGATCTTCAGAATGACAAAGCTGAGTTGGAAGAAAAGATTTACAGCCTGAAAGAAAGAGAAATTCAATTGGATAAATTGACGGACAGGTATCAAAAAATGCAAAAAGAATTGGATTTTTCCAAGAAAAAACTCAAGCTGGAGAAAAAACAAATGAAACTTATCGAGCTCAATAAATCAGGAAAAGAAGTCCAAAATCTGATAAAAGATTTGCGAAAAACTAAGAAAATTGAAGAGGCAAAAAAACTCGCAGACAAAATTTCTTCCAAAAAGAAAGATATTATTGAAGAAACCAAATCACTTAATAAAACGATAATCACCGCTACAAAAAATGATTGGAAAAATCTCAAACCGGGTGATTATGTCAAATTAAAATCGGGAAATATCTTTGGCAAATTATTGAAAATATCAAAAAACAAGGCAGAAATCGAAACCGGAAATATGACTCTCACCGTTCCTATTCACGATCTACTATCAGCCAAAAAACCGGTTTCTGTTAATAGATCTGCAAGCATAAATACAAAAATATTTACCAAATCTACCAAATTTGAATCAACAATTGATATAAGAGGATATTCAAAGACAGAAGCTATGGAATCTCTCCAGGAATTTTTTGACAACGCCCTTCTTTACAATGCCGGTCTGCTCAAAGTACTGCATGGCAAAGGCAATGGTATATTGCGCAACACCGTTAAACAAATGGCAAGTCAATACAATACTATAGAAGAACTATGGCATCCTCCTCTGGATCAGGGAGGTGACGGAATCACTTTCGTAAAATTAAAATGACATTGGCTATTCCTCTTCATCACTGTCAAAGGAAAGCAAGCCTCTTTTATCCAAAAAAGCATACCACTTAATCACCTTCTTCATATCGCTTGTATGAACTCTATCAGGGTCATAATCAGGTAATATTTTCTCAAAATAAGCCTTGATAGTAGAAGAATCAGCATTGAAATTGACAACAGGATTTTCCTCTCTTTGCTCAAACATAGTCTTAAAAATAATCTTCAATTCCGTTGAATCATCATATGTATATATCGCAATAGTCCCTAGTGGTGTAAACTGATGTTTTCTGGTAGAAACAAATCTGGTCTTTCCCGTATCCAAATCCTTAATCAACAACCCGTTGTCTCTCGTATTAACAAGTTCAAACAATCCCGAAAATCCACTAACCGCTATATATTTATCTAATTTCATATATCAATTTTAAAATTTTATACACAAAAGTAATTAAGTTTTCACAAATTATCACAAATTTTGAATCATTCTTCGAAAAAAATCTCTTGTAACTTTTTCAGTCGTTAATCGTATATCCTATAGAAATGAACAAACGAACCGGTTCATCTATAAAAAATGAAGACTTGTCGTATTCTTTGTCTCAAAAACAATTATTAAAAATACATTTGCAGATAGAATTTTAAAAAAAAGATTGTTTAATATTTTGGCTTTTTGCTTGATAATAATCAGTAAATCAATCATAATTGAATAAAAAAATTAACATGAAAAATATTTTATACACAATAATAATTTTAATCTCTTTGATTCAAGGTCTGTTTTCTCAAAATAGTATCAAAGGAACAGTTTTGGATGAAAACAATAAAGGGATATTTTTTAGTACGATAGCCCTGTATCAAAAAGATACTAAGAAATTGTCAAAAACCGCTTCATCTGACGAAAATGGAAATTTTACCATCACTTCTATCAATCCGGGTAAATATTATATGGAAATATCAATGCTTGGTTACAAAAAAGAGCTTATTGACAATTTGGAATTTCCGAAAGACAATAATAAATCCATCAAGGTAGCTATGAAAGTTGATGCACAAGTATTGTCAACCGTGGAAATTAAAGCCAAAAAGCCATTGCTTGAGCAACAGTCCGATAGATTGGTCGTAAACGTAGCGGATAATATCACCGGAATCAATGAAAATCTTATGGATGTAATGAAAAAAGTTCCGGGAGTAATCGTAGCAGGCGGCAAAATCAGTCTTGCAGGGTCTTCAAATCTCACAATATTGATCAATGGTAAAACAACTAAATATATGGATGTTGAGTCACTATTGAAAGATATGCCCGGAGACAATATCAAAAAAGTAGAGATTATTCATCAACCGGGAGCTGAATTTGATGCAGCAGGAACAGGAGCGATCATCAATATAATCCTCAAAAAAAATAGCTTATTTGGTACAAGTGGCACGGCAAAAATAGGTGTTGGTAAAGGGAAATTTTGGAAATACAATACCGGATTGACGATGAGCCATTACGAAGGCAGTGTCAATATAAACGGAGGACTTGGCTACCGCAACGGTATATATTCAGAGGGGATAACAGTTGACCGTAAAGTAATAGATGATCGATATATTCAGGCAAGTGAAAGTCAGTATGGTAGCAAAAGCTATAGAGCAAATCTTTCGGTTGATTGGAATATATCCGATAAACACAGAGTTGGATTTCAGTCAAGATATGTCAATTATAATTCTGATAATGCGACTGAAAATATAACAGAGATCATTTATGGTTCTGATGAATTGCAGAATCTAAAAATAAAAACTGATAATACCGAGAAAGGATATTGGAGACTTGGAAGTATTAACCCCTATTATACATTTGAAATAGATACATTCGGTCAAAAACTTGAACTGGACTTAGATTATATCCAGTTTGGAAGCAATGGCAAGAATCTCTTGATACCGACTGAATTGACAACAAATACCCATTTTCCTAAATTGCGATATGATAAGCCCGGATTGACAAAAATAACAGTTGGGAAAATAGATTATTCATACCCGGTATCGAAGGAATTAAAATTTCAATTGGGCGGCAAATATAGTTTGGCAGACCTTGATAATGATTTCCAGTCAAGATATTCACAAGATGATGATTGGTTGATTAATACAGCTCAAAGCAATCATTTTTTGTTTAAAGAAACGATAAAAGCCGCATACTCAAAAATGTCATTCAATAACTCCGTCTGGTCTGCAACACTCGGCTTGAGATATGAGGATAGCAATTCAAATGGTATGAGTGTTGGTATAGATACGACATTGAATAGAAGGATAAAAAAGTTTTTTCCCAGTGCAAGTATCGGCAGAGAAATAATCAAAGGTCTTATGGGAACTTTTTCATACAGTTACAGGCTTGATAGACCGCGATATTCTACACTTAATCCTTTTAGGTATTCACTGGATTCTTACACTTCTCAACGTGGCAATCCCAAATTGAGAGCAGAATTCACTCACAGTATGAAATTTAGTTTGTCATACCAAAAACAACCTTTTTTTAATGTTGAATACAAAATAAGCAATGACCCTATGGTCCAAGTGATAGAGCAAAATGATGATACGGGAGAAGCATTCAAATCAACAGTAAATTTGAAGAGCAAAAACAATCTTAATATCAGTCTGTTCTTTCCATTGAGTTTTATACCAAAAGTATCAGGATACGGTGGAGTTATTGCCAATCGCGTAAAGTATGATTCGCCGTATCTAAATGAGGTTTTTGATGAGTCGAAATGGGATTATACCACGTTTATCAATATGAACATACCTCTCCCTTATGATATCGAAACGGAATTGTCCGGTTGGTTTACTACAGGAGGATTGCGAGGCTTAATTAGTTCTGAATCTATGTATGGAGTCAGCTTTGGTATAAGCAAAAAGTTCCTTAATAAAAAGGCTAAAGTTAGTTTTGGTGTTGATAATATTTTCAATAAGTTCTATACGGGTATAGTTGATTATAGCAATATCGATTTGACTCTCAAAAGCAGGTGGGATGCACCTGTAGCCAATATACAATTCAGTTACAAATTTGGAAATCAACATATCAAATCCAAAAAGCACAGAAATGCAGCAAGCGAAGAATTGAGAAGAGCAGGAAAAAGTTAAGCGGTGTTATTCAGTAAATCGGTTTGTACCACTAAAACAGGTCTTGTCTTTCGCGGTTCTGTTCCAATTTCAGGACCTAAATTTGCAATGTAAATTTCAAATTGTCTAATCGACATAATCAACCCCCTCAAATTCTTTTAACACATTTATCGAATCATTAATATATCTGTTTCGAGGTTTTTTAATTTGTTTAAGTATTTTTTCGGTTTCCCTAAAAATATTATCGTCGAGTTTTAATGATTAATGATATATTTTTCATAAAATTAATTTATAATACCACAAAGGTGTATATATAATTAGTATATATTACAAGTATTTCAATCATTTTAATCAATTAACTCTCGCTAAAAATAAGTAATTCGAAACAAACAATTTATTGATTAATATAGTGCTCTAACGGATATTATACCCTATAGATAATTGATAAGTTCTGTTAAAGGCTTTAGCTACTCTTGCACTATTACCATACTCATTTCTCATTTCTATAGTATTGAAAGGAGTAATCCCATGCAAATATCTAACAGAAAGGTAAACATTCGCCGGCAGATTATATTTTAGGCCTGCAATACCACTGATTTCAAACCTGTTAAACTGATTGATATCATCAAATAAATCATTTGTGTCTTTTAAATTATCTTGGGTCTTTAGTAAATAAGCTGTTTCAACTCCGGCTTGCAAAACCAAGGATTCGACAATATTATAATTCAACAAAACGGGGAGAGCCAGATAGCTCAATTTGTGAGTGAATCCCCGGTAAAATTCTGTTTTATGGTGATGAGTTCCTTTTACTTCATACAGTAATTCACCTGCTAATCCAAAGCGATTACTTAAATTATATTCACCTGCTACTCCATAATGGTAAGTTTTCATATAGCTAAGAGTGTTATTAAACACATCTAAATCGGACGAATATCTTTGCGTATTACTATTTAAGCCGAATTTGACTCCATAGTGATATTGTGAGTAACTTGTAAAAAAAGCAAAAATCAAAATCAAGGAAAGAAAATACTTTTTATTCATGATAGATATGATTTGGTTAAAAAAATATTTAGTGACTTTACTATAATTAACTTAAAAACAGTATTTTTATTTTTTTTACAACCACCTTTTCATCTTGATCCCATTTAAGTAGTAGAAAAATAAGTAAAAATAGATGGCAGTTTTTTATTGGCAAACAATACAATTGTTTAAATTCGGGTTTCAATACTTAGAATAACAACTAATGGTAAAAATAAAAAATATTTTTATAGCTAAAACAAATTCATTTGCAAGGATGATTTCTCCTGCTATTTTGAGAGCCTTTTCAAATCAAAATCTTATATTACCATTTTACCACAGCATATCAAATGATTCTCCAATTCACATAAAGAATTTGTATGAAGTAAAATCGGTGGAGGATTTTATTAAAGATCTGGATTTTCTATTGAAATATTATAAACCCTTAGATTATTTTGAGTTTGTCGAAATTGTAAAGGGAAATAAAAAATCAAAAAAACCGGGATTTCTCCTTTCTTTTGATGATGGGCTTAGTGAGTTTTACCATATTATTGCACCTTTGCTACTCAAAAAAGGCATACCGGCGATTTGTTTTTTGAATAGTGCATTTATAGACAATAAGGGGTTGTTTTTTAGATACAAAGCCAGTTTATTGATAGAAAAGTATAAACAAAATCCCTCTTTATTTGAAAAAACAAGCATTTTAAAAGATAAAAAAAACATTCAACAATATTTATTATCGGTAGATTATAAAAACAAAGAAATCTTAGATAAAATCGCCAAAAAAATTGATGTGAGTTTTGAAGACTATCTAATGGAAAACAAACCTTATCTCTCAAGCGAACAAATCGAAGAATTGATTAAAAAGGGATTTTATTTCGGCTCGCATAGTATTGACCATCCTGAGTATAGATTCCTGAATATTGAGGAACAAGTTAGTCAGACAACTGATAGTATGGAATTTATAAGCTCAAAATTCAAATTGGATTATAGGATTTTTTCATTCCCTTTTACCGATTATGGCTTGAAACGGGAATTTTTTAACAGAATCAAATCAAGTATAGACTTTACTTTTGGTAGTGCGGGTATCAAATCTGATGAAATATCTTTCAACTTTCAGCGAATAGCATTTGAAAATTCCGGTTTATCAGCTAGAGAAATACATAATGCGGAAATGCTTTATTATATTGCAAAGTCATTTTTCAATAAAAATACAATCCGAAGGAGATGATAAGGATTGAAGCTTTAAATAGAAAACAATTGCAAGATTATATAGACTCACCTGATTTTGGGGAAGGAGAATTTATTCCTATATCATATCATAGGGCAATATCACAGATAAAAAACCCTCGTGCTGCCAATGATGACATATTGTTGCTATTAGCATATAATGGAGAACAACTTGCGGGTTATCTCGGAATCTTACCTGATTATTTATTTATAGCCGATAAGCAAATTAAAATAGCTTGGCTTAGTTGTATCTATGTCGATAAAAATCACAGAGGTAAGAAAATAGCTCAAAAGCTGGTGGAGAAAAGTCTGGAAATTTGGAATTATAATATCATATTAACAGAATATACAGAACCGGCAAAAAGATTGTACAACAAAATGGGAGAATTTGCCAACTTACCTCCAAAAAAAAAAGGAATAAGACTTTATTTGCGTTCCGATTTGCGATATATTTTACCTCCAAAAAGTATTTTCTTTGAAAGAATAAAACCGGGATTAATAATATTAGACAAAATATTCAATACGATTTTTGATTTAAGATTCTTATTCTATAAAGTAAAATTGAACAAACTTAAATTGGAATATCTAAATGAAATAGATACAGAATCGGAGAGTTTCATGAAGCCCAAAATATACAATTCAATTTTTAAGAGAGGTGCGGAAGAATTGAATTGGATAATAAAAAACCCTTGGGTTATCTCGAGAAAAAATATTAAGTGTTTTAGTGAAAAATATCATTTCTCATCTCTTGATAAAACATTTGATTTCATACCTGTGAAGGTGAAAGATGAATATGGTAAAGTAGTATTTGTGGCAATTTTTGCAAAAAGAAATGGCAGACTTAAAATACCATATATATATTATGATAGTGTTGAGATAGCAAATGAAATCATCAAATATCACTTGGTCAAATGGAAAATAAAAACAGCGACAATTTATGATGAAAAAATTGTGGATTTTATAAAAAAACACAAAACTCCGGCATTATATAAAAAAGACTTTATCAGAAATTATTTGATTTCAAAAAGAATATCTGATTTTTTAGATCACTCAGACTTAAATATTCAAGACGGGGACGGAGACGCTGGGTTTACTTAGCATGAGCCATTCATCAATTAACGAAATAATATACGCTAAAAATATCGCATTCGCATAATAATCATCATAACAATCAAACTATAAATCCCGGCTAATACATCATCCAGCATCACACTCCAATCTGAATTGAGATTGTCTATTTTTCGTATCAAAAGTGGTTTCCAAATATCAAAAATCCTAAACAAAATCAAGCCTAGTAAGTAATATCTCCAATCTAAAGGTGCTGCTACCAAGGTGATGAAAATACCAACTACCTCATCGATAACTATTTTTCCGGAATCGTGCTTCCACTCTTGATGAACTTTCTTAGTTGCCCATACTCCGATATAAAATATAATGATGATCAAAGCAAAATTTAATAAAAGAATCGCGAAATAATTCTCTGTTTGCCTGTGCAAAAAAGTATTGAAAAAATATAGGAATATAACTCCGAATATCGACCCTGCTGTCCCCGGTGCTTTTGGTGCATAACCGGTACCAAGTGCTGTAGCTATTAGTTTTGCTATTTTTGATGTCATTAAAATATTTCTTTTATTTCGATTGACTTATTATTAAACACAATAGTGTCACCAATAGTTTTCCCAATCATTTTTGTGCCGATAGGAGAGACTGGTTTTTTCTTCTTCAAGATGCATCATTGTTCGCCCGGTCTCGTGTTTGTCCCCTACCACGCACTTTGTTTCGCTATTGCGCGCTTCTGCCATAGCGTTTAGTCTTCTTTCGATAGTCGAAATCCGTTTATTTAGTTGGTTTTTGAGATTCATTTATAGTATCTACATTTTATTTTAGAATATGTTTTTGAAAAAACAATCTTTGTTCCTTAGGTAGATCATAAATTGCCTTTTTGTCCTTTTCTATGATATATTTTTGGTATATTTCCAGGTACTTAGCGGTTATTTGTAGTTCTTTATTGTACTTAACGTGTTTAGTTGCTATTGCTTGCAAAATCCGCATCATCGCTACTGAATCTATATCATATTCTTTTAATATAAAAAGCAACCATTCATTAATTATACCGTGCAAATTGTTCTTTGAAATCAACTGTACTATACCTACCGCTTTCTTAATACCTATATTTTCTTTCTTCGGCATATACTTTACGCCATAAAGTAATAATTTGTATAATTCTTCATTTTGTGAATTAATCTCAATGGCTGTTTCTGCTTTTTCTACAAATTCATAAAATAAATTTCGGTCGTTAGATAATAGGGCTAATTGAGAAATTGCAATTCTCCAATTAAAAAATGCCTTGGTATAATTTGGATTTATGTCAATGGCTTTTTTATACTTTTCTATACTTAGATGGAATAATTTTTCATTGGATTTTAACAGGGCTAACCAATAATTTTATCAAATTTCATTGTTCCCACAGTAGGGTTTAAAGGAAATGGCTCTGTATTATGTTTTTTCATTTTACAAAGATACGACAAAATTATCGTACGATAATTTTGTCGTATCTTTTTTATAGAGACAAGAAATCCTCAATACATTATCATTATAGAACGTATGGATACAGCAGGATTAATCATCATTCGATATTAAACGATACGGAATATCGAACACTGAACCAGAATTGGAGGTATTAGAAGGTAAAAAGTGAAGTCAGAGACATTAGCCTAACCCGGATTATTCATGCTTTTAGCTTTATGTAGATTTAATATCAAATTGTCATCAAATTTAAGAAGATAAAATGTTTCTCTTTAGCTTGTTCGGCTTCATAGAATAATTCCGTAGCTACAGCTATGCAATGATTTTATTCATTGAACAAACAAAAAATAATTCATTCTATAAATCATAATCTTGATAACTATTTGATATAAGGTATCGA
>JALVEE010000104.1 GCA_027008645.1 Saprospiraceae bacterium | reverse complement strand
CGCAAATTGGTCTTGCCTCCATACTGAATAGCCAAACCAAAATTCAAAACTATTGATTTAGCATGACCGATATGCAAATAACCATTGGGTTCAGGAGGAAAACGGGTTGCTATCTCAGTATATTTCCCCTTTTTTAGATCACCCTCAATTATTTGTTCGATGAAATTCAATGATTTTTTTTCTCTTTTCGCCATATTATATCTTGTATTAACGGCACAAAAGTAATTAAAAATACAATGATATGTTAAAAACTTATAAATCTCTTTGAAAAAAAGCAGATTTTTCAGCAAATAATTTCCATTTATCTTTATGTTCAAATGGAATTTGAACCCATTGTTTCATCGGTCTATTTTTTCCAGTTTGAATACAACTATTATCTACAAGAATATAACTTATATTTTAAATTCTACTAAATATTGCTTAGAAATTAACTTATTACTAATAATTCATGAATTTTCTTCGGGCGTTAATTTGCATTTATCCTCTGATTTTCTTGAAAAATGCGGAATAAAAATATAAACTTCTTCCGCATATAAGTGCGTTAGCGATTATATTTGGCTTTATCGTTATATAAAGACATTCTCTAAGAATTAAGCAAAACTTCATTAATTATTGAACTTAAAAGGTTATTTGTATATTTGCAAAAAGACCCATAAAATATGCAAGAAAGTCAAAATATTGAATGGAAACAGAATTGGCGAGATGAATATCTAAAATGGATTTGTGCTTTTGCAAATGCTCAAGGAGGAAAATTGTATATTGGAAAAAATGATGACGGTGAAATAACAGGTTTAGACAATATTAAGCGTTTATTAGAGGAAATTCCAAACAAAATTCAAACACGTCTTGGAATCATTTGTGATGTGAATCTAATTGAAAGTGAGAATTTAAAACACATTGAAATATTAGTAAAAAAATATGATGTTCCAATCTCTTTTCAAGGAAAGTATTATTTTAGAAGCGGTAGCACAAATATACTTTTACAAGGTACTGAGTTAAGCAATTTTTTACTAAGAAAAACAGGAAAGACTTGGGATGATGTTGTTGAACCAAGGGCAACTTTAGGTGACATAGAAATCTCAGCAATTGAATCATTTAAAAAAGGTGCTATTTTAAGTAAGAGAATGCCATTTATTAAAAATGAAAAAGATATTAAAGTAATACTTGATAATTTAGTTCTTCTTGAAAACAATCAGCTAAAACGAAGTGCTGTTATTCTTTTTGGCAAAAACCCAGAAAGATATTATATTAATGCTTATGCAAAAATTGGAAGATTTGGTAAAAGTGATGATGATTTAAAATTCCAAGAAGTTGTTGAAGGAAATGCATTTCAGTTAGCGGATAAAATTCTTGATGTTCTTGATAGAAAATTTTTAATTTCACCTATTTCATATAAAGGACTTCATAGAGTTGAAAATTGGGAATATCCTTATGAAGCAATTAGAGAATCTTTAATAAATGCAATTATTCATAGAGATTATATGGGTGCTCCTATCCAAATTAGTATTTATGATGATAGATTTATTGTTTGGAATGAAGGAACTTTGCCAAATGGTTTAACAATTGATGATTTAAAGAAAAAGCATTCTTCACGACCTCAAAATCCATTTTTAGCCAGCACTTTTTTTAAAGGTGGTTTGATAGAAGCTTGGGGAAGAGGAACAATTAAAATAATTAATGAATGTTTAGATGCAGGACTTCCGGAACCGAAAATAGAACTTTCTTCAGGTGGAATTAAAGTAACAATATTTAAAGATATTGATATTGAGGATAAACTAAGAAATATTGGCTTAAATAATAGGCAAATTAAGGGAATTCGATATTTGAAAGAAACAGGAAAAATCACAAATAGTGATTACAAAAATCTTAATAACATTTCAAAAGCTACGGCAACAAGGGATTTAACAGAGTTGTTAAATAAATTTGAAATTATTATTAAAGTTGGTGAGACAGGAGTTGGAACTTTTTATACTTTAAAAGAGAATTAATTAAAGGGCTCAAATAGGGCTCAAAGGGCTCACGAAGGGTTCAAATAGAACTCAAAGGGTTCATTTTAATTCGATTAAATTCTGAAAGTAAATATAAATCTAACATTTCTACTTCAATATCAAGAATAATACAAATCGCTAACACTAGATATAACACCATAGCCGCCTAACGTCAGGCTACGCTGCATATCATTATCCGTTCTACTATCATATTCGAAATTTCATATTTTGTAAGAATATGAGAAGTCTAAATTTGTTTTAATTGAGAATTGGACTTAATTTTACATAATGAAAACAATTTATATTGACACTTCGGCATTTGGGGGTAAATTTGATATTGAATTTCAATATTGGGCAGAAAGATTTTTAAAAAAGTATTATCTTCAAACATTAAATTGATTTATTCAGATGTAGCTGAAGATGAACTTATAAATGCACCTCAAAGAATAAAAGATTTTGTCGAAACAATTCCTAAGAAAAATCTTCTTAAAACAAGATTATCAAAAGAAGCAATTATACTTGCTGAAAAATATTTAGAAGAAAAAGTTGTCGGAAAATCTAGTAGAGCAGATTGTTATCATATTGCAATAGCTACAATTTTAAAGGTAGATATATTGGTTAGCTGGAACTTTAAACATATTGTAAACGTTCAAAGAATAAATGGATACAATGCTGTTAATTTATTAAATGGTTATCAAACTATTGAAATTAGAGACCCAAGAGAAGTATTTTATTATGAAAACAATGATTAAAAAAGAGTTTGACTGCGTAAAAAGCATACGTAAAGAACGTGATCGTATTGCAAGAGATACCGAGGGTAAAACAGTTGATGAAATACTTGAATATTTCAAAAGGAATAGGAAGAAAAAAAAAGAAATAAATATAACTATGAAAAATCTAATTTTACTCCTAACCATTTTATTGACCAGCTTACAGTCATTTGCACAAAGAGAAGAATTTGTATGGGATACAATTTCATTTGAAGAACCATATGAATTTTTAGAAATCAATACTTCAGCTCAAAATATTTGGCAGATAGGAGAACCTGATAAAATTTTCTTTGACAGTGCCTTTTCACCAACCAATGCAATTGTAACAGACACACAGAATTTTTATCCTATAAATAACATTTCGTATTTTGATTTAAAAATCGGAAAATTTAATTATAACCAATATTATCATTATGACATTTTTATTGAAATAAAACACAAATTTGATACTGACACCTTAAAAGATGGGGGCTTTATAACAGTTTCATATGACAAAGGATTGACTTGGATGAATATTATAAATGACACAGTATATTGGGGGGTAACACCCTTTGTGGAAAATTTAAACTTATATAGTCTTTCCGATACTTTATACAATGGAGAATATGGATTTTCAGGTCATTCAAATGACTGGGTAACTACTTGGTTTACGTGGAATATTCCACCCGTAAAAAGCAGAATGGATAATATTGGAGATACTATGATTATTAGATTTAATTTTATCTCAGACAGTATTGATAATAATAGAGAAGGGTGGATGATTGATAATATCAAATTGTATTCTGTTGACCTGGGTTGTGGAAATGATGACATAAAACCCATGGAGTTCACAATTTCTCCAAATCCTATGAATAAATCGGCGATTATTGAATTGGATGATTATAGTAAAATCGAACTTAGTATTTTTGACATTCAAGGACGGATTGTAAGGCAAAATAACTATATTAACAATCAAGCTATTGTCATTGATAAAGACAAGTTAAATTCCGGAATATATTTTGTAAAAATAAGAACGGATAAAAACTTATTAGGAATCAGAAAACTGATAGTCAAATAAATACATTGTATTACGCGCTAAATAATTTCTAAAAATACCTTATCCAAATGGGGCGCATTTCATTTTTTCGCATATAAGGTTAATCTTCCTATATGCACAGACCGCCTCAATTATGAAATTAATCCGTTTTACTTCTAAATAGTGTCTGCCCGAAAACAGACAATTTTTGAAATTCTGATAATTTTTGCTTAGATTTTGATTTTTTGCAATGATTTGATACCTTAGTATCAATCACTTGAAAAAAAGTAAAAAGATAACAAAAAAAATCAATTTCAAATTTGATGTGTTTTCGAGCAGACACTATATACTACATCAATGTGCCGTTAGGCACAAAATATGGGTAAAAAAGGGCTTTTATCCAACTAAAATGCGTGCTGTAGGTACGCAATGTTGCCCACATCAACAAAATTTCTTGTAATAACGCGAAAAAATGAAATGCAGCTTCCAAATGACTATGGAGGTCAATTCAATAAAAAAATGCTATCTTTGCGCCCAAGAAAATACAAAAAATATACTTTGATGAGTGCATTGACAAAACTTAAAGCTGAGATAGCTAAAGCAATAAAAAAATTGACAGGACAAGATGTCGAACCCAAAACACTAACTCTTTCCTCCACAAGAAAAGAATTTGAAGGTGATTATACCCTTTTGGTTTTCCCACTTGCAAGATATTTTGGTAAAAGCCCTGAAGAGGTTGGAAAACTAATCGGCGAAGAATTAAAAGCTAACTCAACCATTGTCGATGACTACAACACTATCAAAGGCTTTTTGAACCTCTCATTTGCCCCTGAATATTGGACAGATACTTTGACTGCGATCAATACTACTGAAGATTTTGGCAAAGGTTCTCACAAAGATAAACGGGTAATGGTTGAATTTTCTTCGCCCAATACCAACAAACCTCTTCATCTGGGGCATATCAGAAATATACTTTTGGGTTGGTCTGTATCAAAAATAATGGATGCAGCCGGATATGAAGTTATCACCACTCAAGTAGTCAACGATAGAGGTATTGCAATTTGCAAATCTATGCTTGCCTGGGAAAAATGGGGAAATGGTATTACTCCGGAAAATAGCGGTAAAAAGGGAGATTTTCTCGTTGGTGATTTCTATGTGAAATTCAATACGGAATTCTCCAAAGAATATTCTGACTGGCAAAATTCAAAAGAAGCAGAAGCTGTTTTCTCTAATCAAAATGAGATACCGGATAAAGCAGAATTTTTTGCTGAATACAAAAATGATTACTTCAATGAATATAGCAAATTAGGCTCAGAAGCAAGACAAATGCTTTTGAAATGGGAAAACAAAGAGCCTAAGACAATGGAACTTTGGAAAAATATGAACACTTGGGTTCTTAACGGCTTTGATCAAACTTATGACAAATTAGGCGTCCGTTTCACCAAATCTTATTTTGAATCCGAAACTTATATCTTAGGTCGCTCTATTGTCGAAGAGGGGCTTGAAAAAGGTGTGTTTTACAAGGAAAAAGACGGTAGTATTTGGGTAGATCTTACTGATGCTAATATGGATAAAAAGATAGTTTTAAGAAGTGACGGGACATCACTTTACATAACTCAAGATATTGGCACTGCTGAATTAAGGTACAAAGATTTTAATACTGAGAAAATGATATATGTGGTGGGGGATGAACAAGAATATCATTTCAAAGTCCTGTTTGAAATAATGAAAAGACTCGAAAGACCTTATGCAAATGATATGTATCATTTATCATACGGAATGGTGGAATTGCCAACAGGCAAAATGAAGTCAAGAGAAGGAAAAGTTGTAGATGCGGACGATCTTATTAACCAAATGACCCTCGAAGCTAAGGCCAATGCCGAAGAGAAAGGAGTTATAGATGATTCTTCCGATGAAGAAAGAAATGAAATATATCGTAAAATAGGAATGGCTGCTCTAAAATTCTTCATATTAAAAGTTAATCCTAAAAGGCGAATGATTTTCAATCCGGAAGAAAGCGTTGACCTACAAGGCCAAACCGGTCCTTATATACAAAATGCATATGTAAGAATTAAGTCAATTATGCGAAAAGCCAAAGGGACATATGACTTCAATGACATAAGAGGCTACAAAGATTTCAATTCTCACGAAAAGAATTTGATTACTACCTTATCAAATTATCCCAATACAATTCAGCAAGCAGCCGAAGAATACGAACCTTCAGCTATTGCAAATTATGTTTATGACTTAGCAAAGAAATATCACAAATACTATTCTGAAATACGTATATTGGGTACGGAAGACAAATCAGCAAGAAACTTCAGATTGGCTCTATCCTACTCTGTCGCTCAAATTCTCAAGAGCGGAATGGATTTACTCGGTATAGAAATGCCGGAAAGGATGTAAATATATTAGCATTACAGCTTATTCTGATTTCAGAAATCGCTTTCCGGTAATTATTTTGCCATCGATAAAAATGACGATATTGTAATATCCGGGTTTCAAATCTTCAATATTTATTTTGAAGTTATTTAGATTTTTCACTGAATCATAGCTAATGGACTTCACTATTTCCCCTTTCATTGTTGACACAAATAGCTTGATTTCTTTACCTGATTCATCCAATTCCAAAAACAGACTTATTTCTTTTTTTGCAGGGTTAGGAAAAGCCGTTAATCTCAATTCATCATTATGCACCAAGCCTATATCAATATCCTTATTTCGACTACCTGAGGCTATATTGAAAATTATACTTTTACCATTTTGATTTACATCGGAGTCATTTGTTTTATTTCCTACTCCGGATTTTGTAAATGTGTATCCGGCAGGCAAATCAACTTTCATATAATAATTACCGGGCTGTACTCTTTTAAAACTGTAATTTCCATTTTCATCCGAATACGTTGAGTATTTATTGTCATTGTTGCCGGGTTGCTCGAGCAAAGACAAATGCACATTTTCAATTCCTCCTTCCTCATCATCTTGCACCCCATTTTTATTTTCATCAATCCAAATATAATCGCCCAGCTCAGCAAATCTATTCAGTCCGATATCGATATCCGTCCTTTTCTCTTGAAACTTCAATTTTATATTTCCGGTACTAAGTGTTACCAATGATTCTATATCACTATCCAATTCATCCTCATCCCCTACTCCACTTCTTACTAAGATAAAGCTATCGGGTTTTTCTATTTTTACATAGTATTCTCTATTGGCGAGGTTCTCAAACAAATAATATCCATCTTTATTACTTTCTTCATCATATCGACTAATCTGAGTATCCTGTAATTTATTGTCAGAAGTCCTATAAAGCCTAATCTTAATACCATTTATACCCGGCTCTCCATCATCTTGAATATTATTTCCATTCATATCTTCCCAAACTTGATCGCCGATAGAGCCATGCGTGACAAAAACAATTCCTGCATCAATATAATTCAACCTGTCTAATTTCGATATATGGAATGTATCTGTTTCACCACTTGGCAACATTACATCACTATCATTGTATTTATCAGTTTTATTATACGCTGTAAATTTTTGCCCTATTTTAGTAAAAAATTTCAAATAATAATCTCCTTCCTGAACAGCTCTAAAATCATAATACCCTTTCTTTTCAGAACCGGGAAAATTTCCGGTTTTTACCGTTCTTACCAAACTCCTGTCTTTCGCTGAATACAAACCAACTTTAATATCATTGAGCCCCGGCTCATCTTTATCCTGAATTCCATTTTCATTTTCATCTAACCAAACAAAATCCCCAATAAAATTCTCTGTTTTGAAAGTAAATCCTCCGTTCATATACAGATTTACGGATCCAGGTTTTAAGTAGAAATAATCAGTTGTCCCATCGCCATTTGCATTAGTCACATACGAACTATTCTTTATATCTATTTGATTCAAAGGAATGGTGTTGATATATTGATCTTGATACTCAAATCTCAAATAATAATCGCCTTTCTCAATGTCTTTAAAAATATAAAAACCACTTCCTATATTACTAGTATAAGTTTTGGTTATTGCTACCAAGCCGCTTTCGTTATATAAGGAAACTTTGGCTCCATTAACTCCTCCTTCCTCTTTTTGTATGATACCATCGCCATTATTATCAAACCAAAATCTACCTCCTATTGTACTTTTTTTCAATTTAAATCCCGCATCTATATCATCCAAAATCTGCCCTGATTTAACTCTGAAAAAATCAGTAGAATTTATATCCACCTGCCCTGTCACATCTGAATTTTTTACAGTATTTTCACTGATAATATCCGCTGCTTCCAAACTATCTGCAACTATAAATTGCAAGAAATAAACTCCCCGGCTCACTTCAAAATTATAATACCCGTCTCGATTTTCATTTTCTCCACTTACTGTAATACCCACTTGCTCACCCAAATCATTAAACAAACGAACTACAATTCCATTGATGCCGTTTTCATCCAAATCCTGTAGCCCGTTCTCATTGGAATCAAGCCAGACATAATCTCCGATTGATGCCTTTTTTACTTTTAATCCAAAATCAAAGTTTGTGTTGTTTTTTCCAGGTGAAATTGCGAATATATCCGTTGTATTATTCCCATTTTTACCGGTTATAGGATAATCAAAAGCATTGCGTATAGCTTCCAAGGTATCAGGTATTTCCAATCGAATATAATAATTGCCACTTATTATTTTATCATAATTATAATATCCATTTGCATCCGTAATTGCAACAATTGTATCCACACCATATTCATCAATCAAGTAAAGCTTGATATCTTTTAATCCTAAATCTCCATTATCATAAGCACCGTTATCATTTTTATCCAACCAAACCCGGTCTCCAATTGAAGAATAATCAAAAACAATACCTATATCCAAATCAAACCTATCCTTAGCTTTCACTATTTCAAAAAACTCCGTAAATCCTTCTTCATCAGTTATTTTAGATCCAAAACCGGGGGATTTATCAAACAAAGTAAAATTATATTTTTTGTCTATCTTCGCTTCTAATTTGTATCGCCCTTCCTCCAAAGCAGAAAAATAATACTTGCCATCTGCATTGGAAACAGTACTGTCAATAATCTCTGAATCATTATTTAGTAAAAAGACTAATACATCAGAAACCCCTTTTTCACTATCATCCTGAATACCATTTTCATTTATATCCAGCCAAATAAAATCTCCTATTTTTGATGTCTTACTAACAAATCCTGCATCGATATCTGTAATATTTTCTCCCCAATCCAATGAAATCAATCCGGTGGTTCCTAATCCAAAATCTCCCGATATATTCATATCACTTCCTGTACCTTGAGAGTAATCTAAATCTTTTTTCAAAATAAACTTAAGATAATATTCCCCTCTCTCAAGTCTATCAAAACTATATTGGCCAAGACTACTATCTGAATTTGTAAGTGTAGAAGCAATAATACGTCCATTTTCATCATAAAGTTCAACTCTTACTTCTCCGATTCCATTTTCATCAGACTCTTTGATTCCATCCTCATCAATATCATCCCAAACAAGCCCTGATATTTTAGCATAATTCAACTCAACCCCAACGTCAATACTATCAATGCTCGTTCCACCTTTAAGTTTAAATCCGGGACTCCTATATTCACCATTTTTACTATAAAAATCGGAATCAACAGCTCTATCATTACCAATATTAGGCTGTACAATACGGTATTTATTGTCCAATTCTGTAATCTTGAAATAATATTCCCCGGCAGGGATACTATCAAAATCACATATACCACTCACACCATACTTTTTAACACTAAGACCTGATTTTATAAAAATATCATTTATGTCAAACAAGTCAAACCTAATACTATCAAGCCCTTTATCATAGGTATCCTTAACAGCATTTCCTATTTTATCAATCCACGTCTCTATGGAGATAGAACTATAATTTAATATTAAACCGGCATCTATATTTTCTTTTTTATCTCCGGGAGCAAGGTTGAACGATAACGTTTTATTATCTTCAAAAATATCACTATCCGATTCATTATCCCCAATGCCGGGTTTTGTTAATTTATACTTATCGGGTATTACCAACTCGATGTAATAATTACCTCTTCTCAAGCTGTCGAATTGATAATAGCCTTTGCGTCCATTGCCGGTATAACTAATTGTCTTTTCTATAAACCCCAATTCCGAATATAGTCTGATTTCAATACCATCTACACCATTTTCTTCACTATCCTGTATTCCATTTTCATTGGAATCAAACCATATATAATCACCTAGAGAACACTTTTTGTATTTCAAGCCACAATCTATATCCCCGATATGAGTCCCACTTGTGACTATAATATTTCCTGAAATAAAGCTTCCATTCTCATTATAAAAAACATTATCATTAGTATCATTATAAACTGCAATATCAAAACTATCTTTGTCAATTAATTTCAATCTATAAGTTCCGATTAAAAGATGATAAAACTCAAATTTACCCTTCGAATCACAAATTGCGGTATCCAAAACATTGTCCAAACTATCCAATAAAGCAACACGTTTGCCTCCCAATCTTCTTTCATCTTGTTCTTTGATTCCATCTTCATCAGAATCTAACCAAATTTCCCCTGAAATACTTCCTTTTCTAAAAATCTCAATATTTCGACTTGTATCACCGCAATTTATTTCGAACTTAGTACAGAATCCATTTTCACTATCGGCAAAATAGATATCCTCGTCCTGCCCAAGACAAAGTACACTACTTCCGCGAGACAAATTCCGGAATTTATACCTGCCTTTATTGTAATTCACATTTTCATGTCCGTTTAATTGCAATGTGTTATACTCCATAGAATCATTTATCTCAGCCTGATCCAAAATTCTATTGCTATTCAGATCTTCCCATAAATACAGACTATAATCAAATTTGTGCTCAAATAAAAAATCAATGGAGTCCAAAAGCATTGCAGGTTCAACAAAAAATTCATCAGTAGTAAATTGACCGGCTTTGCGCTTCAATTTATATTTAGATTGAGAATTGTAAGACTTATCCAATACTAGTCCTCCAGTATTTTGAATCTTTATATTATAATAACCACTTTCCAAATTATCAAAAACAAACCTTCCGGAACTATCGGTTTTGACAGTTTTTTCCAGTTTCAATCCCATATAAAGCCCAACGCCTATATATTCAAAACCCATATCAAACCTGTCAATTCTATCGTTACAATTAATATCAGTTAATACAGACCCGGATATAGTAGAAGTACGGCAATCCACATAATAAAAATCTAGACTTCCAACAAGAGTATCTGTACTATTTGTGCATACAACTTCGATATTCTTTTTTCCAAAATCATTATCATCAAAAATAACATTAACTATATCCATATTATTATCTGATGTCATTCTTGCACCCTCCGGAGTACTCCATTTATAATTATAATTAGCCCCTAACGGATCAACATAAAAAGTAAGAATATCACTGCTACAGGCACGGAAAATAGGGTAATAATCAATTACAATTGATACCTGATTTATATTTATCTCCGATTTTTTAATACCATTTTTAAATCTAAATGAAACACTAAGGTTTTTGCTTTTTATCCAATCCACAACTGCTTCATTAATCCCTAACCGTATTACTTCAAAATTAGAGTTCGCAAGATCTATACTTTTAGAATACATCACGTAATTAGAATCCAACAGTGTGAAACTCATACTTTCTAAACTGTTTAAAGTTACGCTATTATCTATCAATAGCTTGATTGATCTAATTTTCCTAACCGGATTTAGATTCAAGTGTAAATCTTCAAATATAATAGTATTTGAAACTTTTCCCGAATCAATTATGATTGATGCCTTCTCATCGGCGGTAGTCCAAACCGCATTTCCTTGCTTGATTTGAGATGTCTTACTAAATGCTTTTTCAACTACAATAGGTGTTGGATTTGATGCTACCTTAACAGGAATACTACCAATCTGACAATAAACCTTTGTGGTAAACAAAGAAACATAAATCAATATAGAAATGAGTCTGGTTATATCCACGAAGTTTTCTTAGAATGTCGTTTAACAAATTTCAAGACTGTTCAATAATTCCAAATAATCTTAAGAACAAATCCAATTTTCGATGCTAAGATACTGATATCTAACTTAACAATAAAACAATTAATATCAATTTTTTATATATTTATTAAATAAATACCTAAACATCAATTACTAAATACTTTAGAATAAAAATAGAGAAAAAAAGCCCCCCTTCATTGCTGAAGAGAGGCCATCCCAAAAACCGATTTTTCCTATCGGCTAACTAATCCAATGCTTACTTAATAATAACCATTTTCTTAGTTGCTGTATAATCTCCTGATTCAAGTTTGTAATACAATACTCCACTTACTCTAAGGTCTTTCTTAGACAATGTTACTGTATTGTATCCGGCTTTTCCTGCCGCATTGATTACCTTAACGTTTTTACCGGTTACGTCATATACACTCAATGTGTAGTCTGATGCCTTTGGTAAGTCAAATCCGATTACAGTATTATCTGTAAATGGGTTTGGCTCGTTTTGGTACAATGCATAACTTGTATCTGCATTTCTGTAATCTATCTTGATTGATTTAACCTCAAGTTCTGATCCTGTATATGCTTCCGCTCTGATTACATTATCAGTCACTCTCAATGATTCACTCAATCTTGTATTTGCATTCGCTCTCATTGTCAATGTAAATAATACATCTCCATCTGTTAAGCTTACTCCATTTGCATTGTTCCAACTCATTACTAAGTTGTTGTTCACTACGTTTATGTTTGACGCATCAACTGTCAATCCACCTGATACTATATCCTCAACTGTCATGTTGTTCAAGTTCATTGTGAATTGTGCTCCAAATACATTATTGAAGTCTTTTGCATAGAATGGTACTTCTACCAACTCTCCTGCTGTTACGTTTGCGTCATCTAACATAATGTTTACTTGTGATGCACTTCTTTCTTCCAATTTGTCAGCTGAATCATTGATATCTCCAATCTTAACTGCTGTAAAGTCAATATTTGTTACATCAGATGTTACCGGTACCTCTATTGACTTAGTGTAATCAGGTGCGATTGCAAGCCATGAACTATTATCAAATCTGTCTTTTGATCCTAAAATCACTTTTCTGATTTGCAAGATATCATTTGCTGTTATACTTCCGTCATCGTTAGCGTCGGCTGCTATCAATCCATATGGATCTGTTATAGCTTTGATTCCTAACAAGTGCTTTTGGATTAATACAATATCCAAGGTTGTTACTCCATTCAAGAAGTTTGTATTCTTCTCTCCTGATATTGTATATGTTCCTGCTGGCAAGTTTGTTGAATACGCACCTTCGCTTGTATTCATTGTACTTGTCTCATTTCCTGAAGCTGCAGTCATCACCATATCGCTGATTCCTTCTGTTGAATTAACCATTGTTACCATTCCTGATACTAATGGGTTTGTAGGATTAACACAG
>JALVEE010000103.1 GCA_027008645.1 Saprospiraceae bacterium | reverse complement strand
CTGATGGGGCTTCATACTATATCGACGGTGGCGATACCCTATTAGTAACTGCAAATCAAAATACGGAAAAAGAAAAAGTTTATGGATTATCTGTCGGGATGAATGCTAAAATTGGGAAAATTGATTTATCGAGCAATATGGTTTATACAAAGGGAGATATATTAGAGGACGGTATTGTTAAAAGTCCGGCTGCTCATATTCCCCCATTATTTGGAAATATCAAAATAGGGTATAAAACAAACAAATTAAATGCAAGATATATATATGTTTTTAACGATGCAAAACCTATTAACCAATACGGTGGCTCTGTTGATAATCCTGAAAACGCTACTGTTGATGGGACATATGCTTGGGCTACTCATAACATATATTTGAATTTTAAATTATTGGAACGATTAAATATAAATTTTGCTATCGAGAATATCTTGGACATACACTACAGAAGTTTTTCTTCGGGAGTAAGTGCTTCGGGAAGGAATTTTATTATTGGTATAAGTGGTAAAATATCTAAAAATTAAAACTCTATCATTACCAACCTCAATTTTTCGTTTCGATAGCTGGGGACTATTAATTCATTATTTGATATCTGCAAAGATTTATTAAATGCCAAATTAAGATTATACAAGTCTGTTGAGAATATTGATTTTCGGTTGCTCTTCCCTAATGGATTGATGGAAAACATCATTATTTGATTTTGATCTCTGATCTCATCATTGAATATAATCTTGAGTAATGAAGGGGTTTTAAAAATAAAAACAGATGAATAAATACCATAATCATTTGAAGAAAATTGGTGTTTTGGTATAATTTTATGCCAAAACAAATCTCCGTCTTCATGCAGGGATACTATACATAGTTCCCTGAATACATAATCGATATTGCTTCTAAAGCCGCGGGTTCTAAAGTGGATATCATTATTTTGTCTTGATATTATTTCCTTTATCTCAAAGACGATAATTATGCCCCCGTCATTTCTAAAAAGAATATCTTTTATGTGAATATTATTGATATAATTTTTGATTTTTTTACTTCTTAATCTATAAAAATCTTTCAATAGTCCTAAGCTGTACTTCTTTTCTGTTTTTTTGAATTGAGTGATAAATTCATCAGCTCTTAATACAAAATAACCATTGCTCTTATCACTGTATTGCTTGCTTTTTACACCTACAATATTCAACGCATTATTTATATTGTCGTATTTGGCTGTAAAATTATTGATTTTATAATCTATACTGATTGTTTGTGATTTGGCTTTTTCCTTATCGTTGGTAAATGCATTTACTATTAATTTATGTTTGGAGGGATTAAAAATCGAAGGTGTTTTTTCGAATATTGTATAAAAAGTTCCCGTATTTGAAATTAATGCCATTCTAAAATCGGTATTGAAATTTATTTTATCAAAGTCAACTATTTTGGAATAAGTGGCTTTGAGCTTTTCGACATCAATTCTAATAAAAAGCACTGATTTGCTACTTGTTTTCTTGAATATAAGTAGTTGTTTTTCATCTTCTGACTCGGTAAATTTAAATCTTCTTTCAAGCAAGTCTCTCTTTCGTACAATTATCTGACTTGAATCAATCCTATTACCTACATTGTCATATCTATATGCATTTACAATTTCATTTTTTTTATCTATATAAGAATAGACCAAAACCCAAGTTTTTGGTTCGTGCGAGATTGAAATTATTCTTATTTTCTTCTTTTCAAATCCCAGTGGTCTTGATGTATATCTATGCAATTTACTGTCGAAGATATTCAGTATATACTTTTTGTCACTATTCTCAAAAGTCAAAATTTTATTGCCGACTTGCCCAATCAGAGCGAATAAATCATCATTTCTTACGTCTAATGCCGGGGCAATAGATATTTTTTGTCCTTTGGCAAAAAAACTCAGGGTAAAAAGAAAGATAAAAAACAATGATTTTGATTTCATGTCATAAAAATATAAAAAAAATATTATTATTCGCTTCCAATAAACTATTATCTTAAAATATATGTTTAAAAGTTTATTGTTTTATAAGTAAATTAAAATTTTTACCCTTTGGAAGAACAAAAAACCGATATATTACACAAAGTCCATATTTCAAAAGTTGTGCTTCCTATTTTGATAGGTATTGTGGTTCTTGCATACATGATTTATCGTCAATTCAACTGGGAAGAGTTTAAGAAAATACAATGGAATTTTCATACTTATTTCTGGATTGGAATGGCAATTTTTATTTATATTATAAGACATTTTTTTATTTCTGCAAGGCTGAGATTACTTTCCGGTTTTGAATTCAGTTGGAAAAAAGCCATAGAATTGATATTTATATGGGAATTTTCATCTTCCGTATCTCCAACGAGTTTTGGAGGCTCCGCAGTCGCTTTATATTTTTTATCACACGAAAAATTGCAGACATCCAAGTCAATAACACTTGTGCTATATACAGTTGTCCTTGACTCTTTGTTCTTTTTATTATCATTACCTATATTGATATTCACGATTGGACCTTTGGTATTCAGACCCGGACTGACATCTTTTTGGGAAGGAGATAACCACCTGTATATTTTTGCTTTGATATATGTGGGGATGTTGTTTTACACGGCATTTTTCTTCTATGGATTATTCTTACATCCTGAAAATATCAAAAAAACACTACATTGGTTAGCAAATAGAAAGATATTAAAGAGGTTTAAGCAAAATCTTGTAAGAGTAGGTAATAATGTCGTTTTGGCGTCACATGAGCTGGGAAGTCAAAAGTTTACATATCATCTCAAAGCATTTTTTTATACCGGTGCTGCCTGGTTTTTAAGGTTTTTTGTGATAAATCTATTAATCATTGCGTTTAGTTCGGTTTCGATTACCGATTTGATATCCCAGATTATTATATACGCTAGAAGTCAAAATCTATATATTGAGACGTCTTTTACCCCTACGCCCGGAAGTACCGGTTTTGCAGAGTACCTATTTAGTGGTTTTTTTCATGATTATATCCCTGTGGGATTAGCTTTGGTCATCGCCATAATTTGGCGGTTGATAACGTATTATACATATTTATTTGCAGGAATCATTATAGTTCCTAATTGGATTAGCAAGATTCTCAAAAATAAATAGTGCCTGCACGAAAACAGGTGTATTTCATTTTTTCACTTTTCCCATTCTTTGCCTCTGACTCCCAAAGGAGAATCAACCCGCAACGCGAAAAAATGAGATGCACCCTATAAGTTGCATACTTTATTTAAAAAATTAGCGTTGAATAGTCCGTTATAATGTCTGTAATGCTGTTATTTCAGTAATTTTCATAAAATAGTTTTTTTATTATTGTGACTTATTAATTAATTATTACATTTGTAGCTTGAATCAAATATTTTATGCCAAATAATTTTTAGAATTAAAATTGAATATATTATGTATCGTTTTAGAGGCTATTTGGTGTTATTTCCGTTATTGGACAGATTTCAACTATTCTGTTGTTAAATTTAAAAATAAACATATGAAACGAGTATCATTATTATTGGGTATGATGTTTTTTACTTTTTCGATTTTTGCCCAAAATCAAGATGATGAAATTTTATTTACTATTGCCGACGAGGCTGTTCCGGTATCTGAATTCTTATACATTTACACCAAAAACTTGGGTGATAAAGCTGATTTTTCAAAGAAAAGCCTAAAAGAATATTTGGATTTATATACAAAATTCAAGCTTAAGGTGAAAAAAGCAAAAAGCATGAAGTTGGACACTTCCAAATCATTCAAAAACGAGATGAATGGCTATAGAGAGCAATTGGCAAAATCCTATCTTGTTGACAAGGAGGTAAATGAAAAAATGATAAGAGAAGCTTATGACAGGATGAAAAAGGACTTGAAAGTACGTATGATTTTAATCAGCTTTTCAAGAGACAAAAAGAATGAATCCGAAGTAAAAAACAAAATCGATAATATCTATAAAGAATTAAAAGAAGGTAAATCTTTTTCTTCACTGGCGAGAAAATATTCTGACGATAGATATAGCAACAAATCAGGAGGAGATATTGGTTGGGTAACAGCAATGCTACCAAATGGATTTTATGAATTTGAAAACAGGATATACAATCTGAAAAAAGGCGAATTTTCAAAACCTTTCAAAACTGATTACGGCTATATGATTGTGAAACTCGAAGATGAACGTCCGGCTCGAGGGGAAATAGAAGCGGCTCATATTCTGATCAGGGATAGGGTAAAAGGTAAAGTCAATCCAAAAGCCAAAGCAAAAATCGATAGCCTTTACAGAGCATTGCAAGCCGGAGCTGATTTTGAGAAATTGGCTAAAAAATATTCAATGGATGTCAAGACTGCCGGTAAAGGCGGATATCTCGGTTTTTTTGGTATCAATAAATATGAATCAAAATTTGAAGATCAAGCTTTTGCATTGAAAAAAGATAATGATATTTCAAAACCGTTTAAGACATCTTTGGGCTGGCATATAATCAAAAGGTTGAGTAAACCGGGGATTAAGCCTTTCGAGCAAACAAAGCGCTCACTTGCCAATGAAATGAATAAAAATGAAAGATATAAAATCGCAAGAAAAGCTTTGATAGCAAGAATCAAAAAGGAATCCGGCTTTAAAGAGTACAAAAATGCATTCGATAGATTCGCTGCAAAACTCGACAAAAGTTTTTATTCATTCAAATGGAATATCCCTGAATACAAAAATGAAGATCTTTGCGTAATCGGCGACAAAAAATATACATTGGAAGACTTTGTAAATTATTGTAAGAAAAATCAAAGAGCGAGATTGAAACTGTCTAAAAGAGAACCGGTCAAAGACTCCGCATTGAAAATGTACGATAAATTCATCGATGATATATGTATAAAATATGAGGAACAACACCTTGAAGACAAATATCCCGACTTCAAGTTTTTGATGAAAGAATACACGGAAGGTAATCTGCTTTTTGAAGTTATGGAAAAAGAAGTGTGGAACAAGGCTTCAAAAGATACTGCCGGACTGAAAAAGTTCTATGAAAATCACAAAAACAACTATAAGTGGAAAAAACGAGCTGTTGTGAATGAATATACTATCCATACGGATAATCCTAAATTGATTAAAAAAATACTGAAATACAGTAAGAAAAAAAGCCATAAGAAGCTTCTGAAAAAATTTAATAAAAAAGAGAAACTGATTACTTTTTTATCAAATAAATACGAAATAGGTGACAAGGAGCTTGAGGGAATTGAATTTAAAGTGGGCACAATGACAGAACCCGTTATGAACAAGAAGAAAAAAACAGTTGTGTTCAAGAAAATAGTTGATATCATTCCGGAATCATTGAAGTCTTTGGATGATGCTAAGGGCTATATAATCGCAGATTATCAAGAATTTCTTGAAGACAAATGGATTAAAAGTCTTGAAAAAGAATATCCTGTGAAGATTAATGAAAAGGTATTCAATAAAATGATTAGATAATTGAGAACTGATTTGATTAGAAATTATTTGCCTTATGATTTTGCTCTTCGTTTATGGAGAGAATTTCCGGAGAAATTATTTTTTTTACCGGTATTATTTTTGATTTTGGGCTGTGCTGATAATAGTAATTCGGATGTTCAGAAAGGGGATATAGCAGCAAAGGTGTATGATAGAACATTGTATTTCTCCGATATCAAAATTGATTTTCCGCAAGAAATATCTGATAAAAATCGTTCCAATCTGATAAATTCCTACATAGAACATTGGGTAAGAAAGGAAATATTGGCTCATGATGCTGCCAAAAGAATTGAAGATTTCAACAGGATTAATAGCTTGGTTGAAGATTATAAAAACTCTTTGATTATAGATGATTTTAAAAATAAATATATCTCGGACAATTTGGATTCAACTATTACAGAGCAAGATTTGAATAAGTTTTATTCCGAAAACAAACATCAATTTATCCTCGATCATCCTGTTGTGAATATTATCTATGCCAAATTTAAAGACGATAAGCACAATTTGGATAAGTTTTATGAAAATTGGAAGAAAAAGAGGTTTAGATATATCTCCGATTATTGTGCTAAAAATAGTGATGAGTATCTTTATAAAAAAGATGTTTGGTATGATTTAGACGATGTAAAAAAAACATTGCCCTCGTTCTTAAGAAAAAAGAAAGACTCTTATGAGGTACAAATTAATAAAAAAGGATATGAATATTTTCTAAAAGTATTTGATACAAAACACAAAAATGAAAATATTCCGTTGAATATTGTGAAAAAGGATATAGAAAAACTGATTTTGCAAAAAAGAAAATCGGATTTGATAGATAAATATATTGAAGAACTTTATAAAAAAGAAATAGATAGTGATAAGATAAAAATCTATCGTTAGAAATAAAAAATTAAAACAGATGAAAAAAATATTGATTGTTATTTTATTTATATACTCATTTTCGGCTATCGCTCAAGAAAGAAAATTGATTGATAAGGTAATTGCACAGGTTGGTAGCGAATTGATTTTGTTGTCGGATTTGGAGACTGAGTATAATTATATGAAATCCATGAACCAAGACCCTGGAGAAAATGCAAAATGTATGATTTTGGAGCAAATAATGGCTCAAAAACTGATGATTACTCAAGCAAAGATTGATAGTGTTGAGGTTTCAGACGAACAAGTTGATGCACAATTGGATTTGAGAATGGAGTCAATCCTACGGCAAATGGGAGGAGATGAGGAATTGTTTAAACAATATTATGGTAAGAGTGTGGCCGAAATGAAGCAAGTGTATAAAGACGATATCAGAAACAAATTATTGGCTGAAAGTATGCAACAGCAATTGATGTCCAATATAACCATAACTCCAAGTGAAGTAGTCGAGTTTTTTAATTCTATCCCGGCAGATAGTTTGCCGTATTTCAATAGTGAAGTCGAAATATCACAATTAATTATTAATCCGGTAATAAACGATGCGGAAAAGAAAAAAGCCTATGATAAGGCTAAAGAGATAAAAAAGAGATTGGATGAAGGTGAAGATTTTAAGACTTTGGCAAAGAAATATTCCGATGATCCCGGTTCCGCTGCTAAAGACGGGGATTTGGGATGGGTAAAAAGAGGCTCGTTTGTTCCAAAATTTGAGGCTGTCGCTTATGGCTTGAAAAAAAATGAGATTTCCGATATTGTAGAAACAGAATTTGGCTATCATATCATCCAATTGCTGGAAAGAAGAGGAAATAGTATCCATGCAAGACATATATTGATAAAACCCGTTTTGACAACGGCGGATTTGAATAAAGCTAAAGAAAAATTGGATTCTATCAGAACACTTATAGTAAAGGATTCAATGCCTTTTGAACTTGCAGTAAAAAGGTTTTCGGACAAAAAAAGCATGAGCTACAACAATAACGGAAGGATGACAAATCCCAAAACTCAAACTACATTCTTTGAGATGAAAGATTTGCCACCGGATATTTATTTTGCCATCGAAAACCTAAAACCCGGGGATATAACCGATGTCATGGAAACCACAGACGAAAGAGGAGAAACAAAATACCAAATACTAAAGGTCATAACCAAGACCGAACCGCATAGAGCCAGCTTAAAAGAAGATTACTCAAGAATACAAAATTTTGCCAAGGCAAGTAAAAAGAATGAGTATATCAATAATTGGGTAGAGGACAAAATCAGATCCACATATATAAAAGTAGATAAGGAATATCAAAAATGTCCAAATATCAAGTTGTGGATTGGTGAAAGTGACTTGTAAGCAAATACACTTAAACCTAATAGGTTTTTGAATACTATAAGGTTTGAGAAAGCCCTGATAAGCAAATGTCTCTGACTTTGTTCTTGTGATAATGGGTGCATTTCATTTTTTCACGTTGCGGGTTTATTCTCCTTTAGGAATCCGAGGCAAAGCAATGGGTAAAGCGAATATATGAAATACGCCTGTGATAATTGCATAACTCATTTGCTAATGCACAGGTTCTTTAACAATCAAGTGAGATCTACTCCCCGGATTTTACTCAAAATCATTTTTGTCTTCAATACGACAATCTTATAACAAAGACGGAATTTATTAAACTCACCTGAGGAAACCATTGTTCTATCTGAAATAATTCTAAATAACTAATATAATAATAATGAAGATAGAAAATAATAAGGTTGTGACAATTTCATATTCGGCTTTTGACAATAATACAGGCGTTTTGCTTGAGAGCAATAATAATTCAAATCCCCTACAGTTTATTGTAGGTATGGAACATGTAGTACCCGGTTTGGAAAAACAAATAATTGGGCTAAAAGAAGGTGAGTCCAAAGAATTTGTTGTTGAATCTAATGAAGCTTATGGTGAGATAAAAGCTGATGCAGTCAAAGAGTATCCGATAGAACAATTCAAAGGAATAGACCTTAAGAAAGGTATGACTCTTGTAAATCAAGATCAAAATGGAAATCAAATTTATGTGAAAGTTGCGGATTTTGATAAATCAAATGTCAAAATTGACTTCAATCATCCATTATCAGGTAAAGATTTGAAGTTTAACGTAAATATTTTAGAGATTAGAGAAGCGACAAATGATGAACTCACATATGGTCAAGTAATAAATGAAGGTGACGGTTGTGGTTGCGGAAGCGGTTGCGGATGTCATTAAAGAGAAATTCTTAATTTTTTGTTTAGTTAGGGTAGTGATTATTCATTACCCTATTTATTTGTTTCTTCCATTAGCCCTGCTTCTTTTAGTTTTTGCAAAAATTCCTCTTCTGTATAGATTTCGACTGTGCCCAATTGTTGTGCTTTTTTAAGTTTTGATCCTGCTTTTTCACCTACTACCAATACATTTAGATTTTTTGATACGGCACTTATATTTTTTGCTCCTGCTTTTGAAGCTAGTTCTTGCGCTTCTTTTCTAGTCACTTTGCTCAATTTTCCTGTGAATAAAATGGTTTTGTCAAGGAAAGTAGCATTTTCCACCACTTCAACGGGTTTATCCTCATCCGTTTGCTTTGTATTAACGCCCAATTCTTCCATCCTTTTTAGTATTCGGATATTTTTTTCATCGCTAAACCATTCCATCGCAGTATTGGCAACACTAGGTCCAATATCATGAATCGAAGTAAAATCATCTTCTGTCCAGTTTTGAAGTTCCCAAATATCTCCAATCCTTTGGGCGATTAATTTTGATGCTTTTTTGCCGAGGTGTTTTATACTTAAGCTGTGTAAGAGTCTCCATACCGGATTGGATTTTGCTTTTTGTACTGCCTTTCTGATGTTTTCAGCTGACCTTGTTCCAAATCCTTCAAGTTGGGAAATCAGCACATAATCCAAGTCATAAAAATCCGACATATCTTTAACCCAACCCAACTCCCAAAATCTTTTGACATATGATTCTCCAAAACCATCAATATTCATTCCGGGTTTCGAGACGTGAAAGATCAATTTTTGCAAATCCACTTTCCCACAAACACAGTTATCGCAATACCAAGCGGATTCTTCTTCTTCCTTGGTTAGAAATGCTTCTTGATCGGTGTCATTCATAGGGCATTTTTCGGGAAATTTAACCGGTATTTCCTCACCTGTTCTCAATTCTGGCAATGACTTTACTATATATGGTATCACTTCACCTGCTCTTTCCACGATCACCTTATCGCCGATGCGGAGATCTTTTTTATTGATAAAGTCTTCGTTGTGGAGGGAAACGGATTTGACTACTACTCCAGCTATTTGTACCGGAGATATTTTTGCTACAGGAGTGATTGTGCCGAATCTTCCTACTTGAAATTCCACTCTTTCCAATGTTGTAACAGCTTGTTGTGCCTTAAATTTGAAAGCGATTGCCCATCTGGGATGATGCATGGTATAACCGCATTTTTCTTGTATATCAAAATCATTGACTTTGATAACCATTCCGTCAATTTCATAAGGAAGTTGTTCTCTTTTTGCCTCCATTTCATTACAAAATGCTATCGCTTCATCAATGCCTTTGCAGAGTTTTGTTCCTTTTTCCGGCACTTTAAAACCCAATTCTTTTAAAAAAGCAATGGTATTGGTAAGTGAGTTGAATTGTTTCAGCATATCATTACCATCTCTATCTTCGGCAAAAGACATTTGGTAAGTAATGACAGAGAGATTCCTTTTTCTCACTTCCTCTGTATCTTTCATTCTAAGGCTTCCCGATGCAGCATTTCGAGCATTTGCAAATACAGCCAATCCCTCTTTCATTCTCTCTTCATTGATTTTATCAAATCTATCTTTTCTTATCAATGCTTCTCCGCGAAGTTCAACTTTGAATATATTTTTAGAAGAAAATCTCGCTTTTAATGGTATTGTGTAAATAACCTTGGCATTTGGTGTGATGTCATCACCCTCAATACCATTCCCTCTGGTCGCAGCTCTGTACAAAAAATCATTTTCATATACAAGAGTCATAGTACTTCCATCGTATTTTGGTTCAATGGAATATTCTATCACAATACTTTCATCCAATTCTGCCAATTTTCTCACTTGTTTGTCAAAGTCCTTTAAATCCTCAGCATTGTATGAGTTTTCCAGAGAAAGCATTGGGGACAAATGGGAGACTGTAGGAAAATCTTCAGTCAAATCACTGGATACTCTTTGTGTAGGAGAATCCGGAGTGATAAGTTCAGGGTGTTCTTCTTCGAGCTTTTTTAGTTTTTGAAATAATATATCGTAATCATAATCCGAAATTACAGGATTGTCATTGATATAGTATTTCCATTCGTGATAATTGATAAGACTTCGTAAATCATTAATATCTTCAATTGTCAATTCTTTATTTAAAAATATTTGAGTTAAATCGAAGTATTGTTTTTCTTGCTGAGCTGTGTACATCAATATATATTGTTATGTTTTTATAATATAATCCTGCAAATTAATGAAAAAACAAAGAATGTTAAAAGATTTGAAAAAAATAACTGTTAAATTATTAAACCTTTTTGCATCATCTTAGTCAAAATAGCGAATATAATAAATATATGGATATTACAGACGAGCGAATATTGGAGTTGATAAAGAATGAAAAAACCTTAAATGAAGGGTTTAAGCTTTTGATGACAAAATATCAAGAGAGACTTTATCACCATATACGCTCTATATTAAAAAATCATGAAGATACTGATGATGTTCTCCAAAATACATTTATAAAGGTGTTTAAGTATGTTAGAAAATTTGAAGGTCGCTCAAATTTGTACACTTGGATGTTTAGAATAGCGACAAATGAGTCAATGACATTTTTAAATAAAAATAAAAGAAGTAGTGAATTTATTAGTGATATACAAATTGAAAATACAAAAAAAACACAGTTTAACCAAAGTGAATTGGATGGAGAGAAAATCAAAAAAGTATTGCAAGGTGCTCTTCAAAAATTACCGGTAAAGCAAAAAGAGGTTTTTAGCCTCAGATACTTTGAAGAGATGAGTTACAAGGATATGTCCGATGCATTGGGGACTTCTGTTGGAGCGCTCAAAGCATCATATCACCATGCTGTAAAAAAGATTGAAGCGTATGTTACACAACTGTATGCATATTAGAGTGTATGCTGATAAACAAAACACAGTAGTATATAGAGTATAACTAAAAAGACATAAAAAACTTAAAAACAAAAAGTAAGTACATGAAAACTGAAATAAAAGAAGAATTAATCGAGATGGATTCAATACTGAGTAAATTTGATAATGAAAAAGTATTCTTAGCTCCCGATGATTATTATGATAGGATGCAAAATGCGGTCTTAAAAAAAATAGAGAATGACGGTAAAAGTCAGCAGAGAATTATCAGGCTTAGTTGGATAATGGGTATAGCAGCTAGTTTGGCGCTTATATTGGGTATTGTATTTATGATGGGAAGGACTTCAACAAAGCAGAATGCCTTGAGTATAGAGGAGGTTTATGAATATCTTGATGAAAATGTGGATATGCTGGATGATGAAGCGATAACAAATATTGCAAAAGACTACAATATGAATTTTGATGATTTCTATTATTCTGATGATCTTAATGAATACTTAGAAGAGAATATAGATGATATCTCGGAGGAAGATTTAGAACAAATTTTTTAATAATAAAACTATTTACAACCATGAAATTTCTAATGATTATTGCATCAATGATGTTTTTTCTTTCAGCTACTAATGCTCAGGATATAAAACCCGGTAAAAGAAAAGCTATTGAGAAAATCGAAGCACACAAAGTGGCTTTTATTACCAAAGTATTGGATTTAACTCCTGAAGAAGCCCAAAAATTTTGGCCCTTGTACAATGAATATTCAGAGAAAGAAAGGCAGCTCAGAAGTTCTTTTGAAGCAAACAAGCCCAAAAAAGGTATGTCTGAAGAGGAAGCAAACAATGTGATTGACTACTATTTTGAGAATGAGCAACAGAAATTGACTCTAAAGAAAAATTATTACGACAAGTTCAAAATGATTTTACCTGCAACAAAAGTAGTAAGACTGCATTTTGCTGAAAACCGATTCAAAAGGAAACTGCTAAAAAAGCTTAGAAAAAACAAAAAGATAAAAAGAAGAATGAGGGATTAAACCAGTGTATTTTTTCATAATTAAAGTAGAAGGATGATTTGTAGTGAATCATCCTTTTTTTATTTGATTAAATAAAGATTCCCGTCAGGGACTAAACATGGGTATAAAAAAGACTACAAGAATCATTTTACGTATTATCAGGGAATTATATTTTAGGTAAATTACGTATCGTGCTGTTATTCATCACATTAAATATATGTTAAAAAATATGTGTTTTTTATTGAAAAAAATTGAACTATTTTAAGTCAGATGATGTTTCTATATCACGCCTCTGAAATTATGAGCTTGATCAAATGTGATCGTTTTAAGAGGAGATGATGTATTGATTTTGATTCGAAGGAAATTGATAGTGACGTACAATATTTTATATTAAAAATTATTTTTTTAAATAAATTATTAATAATATCTTATTGTGCAAATAACTGAAACATAGCTAATTGATATTTTTCAAGAAAAATAAACAAAACTTTTTTTAAAATATTTTGAAAAAAGTTTGGTCAGTAAATAAATCGGGCGTACTTTTGCACTCGCTTTTGAAAAACATAATGATTGTTTTGAAAAAATAAAGTGGAAGATCATTGATATTATTGATAGAAAATAATAGGTAAGAAAAGAAGAAGTGAACGTTTAGAAAAGAGGCGGGCAATCGGACTCAAACAAATAGAAGAAAATACTATGGAGAGTTTGATCCTGGCTCAGGATGAACGCTAGCGGGAGGCTTAATACATGCAAG
>JALVEE010000102.1 GCA_027008645.1 Saprospiraceae bacterium | reverse complement strand
TGGCTAAATAATGTTACATTTGTCATTGGAGAAGTTGTTTTTTTGTTCAAACTCAAAGATAATTTGAGATATTAAATTACTTCTCCTTTTTTTTAACTTTTTTTTAATTGTTTAGGACGCTATTGTTAAAAAAAATAATTTTTAATCGCAACGAATTTAAACTTTGCGCCCAAGTATTACTATAAGCTCGGTAGTTATTGTATAAAAGTTGAGATATCAACCGGTAAAGCTTAATAAGTAATTTAGGGACTAAATAGTTTTAGTTATTTAGAAGTGATTTCATAGTAATTTGGAAAAGGGTGACTGTTCTACAATGGTCACCCTTTCCTATTTCAGATATACACTTTTTCAGTTAACCCTAATCATTTACAAGTATTTATTTACCCATATTTTGTGCATGACACATTTACAAGGCAATTACAAGGAATGTGCCCTTTTGTATTGTTTTCCGAAATTTCATTAATTGCTTATTATTTTGTGATAGGTGCATTTCATTTTTTCGCATATAAGGTTATTTTTTGTATCTGCACTGACCGCACCGCTTATTATGAAATTAACCCGCATTACTTCTATAAACTACAGCAATGTGCCGTTAGGCACAAAACATGGGTAAAAAAGACTATTGACCAACTAAAATGCGTGCCGTAGGTACGCAATGTTGCCCACATAAACAAAATTTCTTGTGATAAAGCGAAAAAATGAAATACACCTTTTTGTGATTCATAACTATAAATTTTTAATATATTTTGATAGATTGATATTATTGTTTACTTTTGTCCTGTTTAATGTAATTCAAACACAAATGGAAGCTATTTATTTACTAATATTTATGGGTGCAGTTGTTGCGGTTGGATTTCTTTTAGCTTTCTTTATAGCGGTAAAAAACGGTCAGTTTGATGACTCTACAACACCGGGAATCAGAATGCTTTTCGACACAGAGATAAATACAGAAAAAGACAAACGGGATAAAAAATAATAAACTAAATAATATTTTATTTCAAAACAAGAATTTACATTTTTTAACAAAACGCTGAAACTTATGACAAAAATTGATCGATTTTATTATGACAATGACATCGTACGCAAATTTGCAATTGCATCGATTGTCTTTGGAATCATAGGACTTTTGGTAGGTCTTACAATCGCATTCCAGCTATTTTTACCGGATTGGAATCTGGGAATACCTTGGATGACATATGGTAGATTGAGACCACTTCATACAAATGCTGCCATTTTTGCATTTGTGGGTAATGCGATATTTACCGGAGTCTATTATTCCACACAGAGGTTAGTCAAAACACCAATGTGGAGCAAAAAACTTGGTTGTTTCCATTTTTGGACTTGGCAGGCAGTAATATTGGCAGCTGCGATTACATTACCTCTGGGTATTACAAGCTCACATGAGTATGCTGAATTAGAATGGCCTATAGACCTCGGTATTGCAATTTCATGGATTGCATTTGGTATCAACTTAATTATGACACTTGTCAAGAGAAGAGAAAGTCATATTTATGTTGCGATTTGGTTCTTTATCTCAACTTGGATTACAATTACAATGTTACATGTCGGTAACAACCTTGAGATACCTGTTTCTATGATGAAAAGTTATCCTGTTTTTGCCGGAGTACACGATGCATTAATTCAATGGTGGTACGGTCACAATGCAGTAGCATTTTTCTTGACAACACCATACCTTGGACTGATGTATTATTTCGTACCAAAGGCTGCTAACAGACCTGTATATTCATATAAATTATCTATTATCCACTTTTGGACATTGATATTTATTTACATTTGGGCAGGGCCTCACCACTTGCTTTATACAGCATTACCTGATTGGGCTCAATCTTTAGGTACTGTTATGTCACTTATGCTTATCGCTCCGTCTTGGGGAGGTATGCTTAACGGTTTGTTGACATTGAGAGGTGCTTGGGACAAAGTAAGACAAGATCCGGTTCTGAAATTCTTCGTTGTTGCTATTACCGCCTATGGTATGTCAACTTTCGAAGGTCCAATGATGTCTATCAAATCAGTAAATGCTATTACTCACTATACTGATTGGACAGTTGCACACGTTCACGTCGGAACATTGGGCTGGAATGGATTTTTGACATTCGGTATGTTCTATTACCTGTTCCCCAAGATGTACAAAACCAAACTCTATTCAATTAAACTTGCCGAATGGCATTTTTGGTTAGGAACAATTGGAATTATCTTATGGGTCATCCCAATGTATTGGGCAGGAGTGACAGAGCAATTGAGTTGGAAACAATTCTCTCCCGATGGCACATTAGTATATGGAAACTTCCTCGATACTGTCACACAAGTAATACCTATGTATATGATTAGAGCGGTTGGTGGTACCTTGTATTACACAGGTTTATTGATGGCTGTATGGAATTTGTGGAAAACTGCAAAACAAGGAACATTTGTTGCTTACGAAGAAGCGGAAGCACCGGCATTAGAAAGAATAAAACATGTTAATAAAGGACACAGATGGATAGAAAGTAGAATGGGAGCATTTTATTTCTGGGCGTTTATTGCAGTATTTATTGGAGGAATGGTTGAAATCATACCAACGATATTGGTAAAATCCAATACTCCAACTATTACTTCTGTAAAGCCTTATACACCTCTTGAATTAGAGGGTAGAGACCTTTACATCAGAGAAGGTTGTGTAGGATGCCACTCACAAATGATTAGACCTTTCAGATCAGAAACTGCAAGATATGGACAATATTCAAAAGCAGGAGAGTTTATTTATGACAGACCATTCCTTTTTGGTTCAAAAAGAACAGGTCCGGATTTGCATAGATTAGGTGGTAAATATCCAAATAAATGGCATTATGATCATATGTTTGACCCGAGAAGTACATCTCCAGGCTCGATTATGCCTAGATACCCTTGGTTCCAAGAAAATGATATTGATTACAGCACCCTTGAGAGCAAAATCAATGTCCTAAGAATATTGGGTACTCCTTATGCAGATGGATTTGAGAAAAAAGCTGTTGAAGCAGCTAAAAAGCAAGCTAAAGAAATCGCTGCGGACTTGAAAGAAAACGGTATAAAGACTCCCGGTTTGGAGAATAAGGAAATAGTTGCTCTTATTGCATATCTGCAAAGATTGGGCACCGATATTGGTAAAGGTGAAACTACAATGAAATAATGATAAGTAGAATAAAATACTTGATAAATTCCGGAGAAGCCGGAATAAATTGGATGGCAATAGGTCCTTTGATTTTCTTCTTTGTGTTGTTGATTGCAATTTTTGTAGTCACTGCTATGAGATCTAAAGCAATGGATGCTTATGACGCCAATTTACCATTGGAGGATGGTGAAATTGAGGAGAGTAACTATTAATAATAATTTATTTAATCATTAAAATATTTATCCTATGTGGAAAAAATTAATGCAAATATTAACAAGAACAACTTCTCTTGAGAAAGAGGCTGATATAATGCTGGATCATGAGTATGATGGAATAAGAGAGTTGGATAATGTCCTACCGCCTTGGTGGTTGTGGCTTTTTTATATTACTATATTTATCGCTGTCGTTTATTTTGTAAGATATCACGTTATCGGTGACTGGTCATCTGCAAAAGAATATACAGAGGAAATGGCTATGGCAAAAGCAGATGTTGATGCCTATTTGAAAAAAACAGGCGGCAATATCAATGAAAATACTGCTAAACTGATGAATGATGAGAAAGCATTAGCAGAAGGTAAAAAGGTTTTTGATACTAACTGCGCATCTTGTCATAGAACTGATGGTGGTGGTATTATCGGACCAAATCTTACAGATGATAAATGGATACATGGTGAAGATATCAAAAGTGTATTTAAGACAATCAAACAAGGTGTTCCTGAGAAAGGAATGTTGACTTGGGACGGAAAGATTTCTGCAAAACAGATTCAAGAAGTAGCAAGTTATATATTGGTAAAACTTAAAGGAACTAATCCACCTAACCCTAAAGTTTACGCAGGAGATCCTAAATAATTTAGAAGACTTTCTAAATACGATAAAGACTACGTCCTTTTAGGGTGTAGTCTTTATTTTTTTACTATTTTTAATTTATATAAATTAGTTAATCTTATTAACATTGAAAAATGGAAGATAATAAAGAAAAGGAAGTAAGTTTTAGAGATAGACTCTCTACCGTAGATGAATCAGGCAAAAGGAAGTGGATTTACCCCAAAAAACCGGCAGGAACTTGGTATAACAGAAGAAGAATAGTAGCATATCTTTTGATTGCGGCGCTCTTCATATTGCCATTTCTCAAATATGAAAACGAACCGTTATTTTTATTAAATATCTTCGAGAGGAAATTTATAATTTTCGGGGCGGTATTTACTCCTCAAGATTTTCACTTGTTTGCGATTGGAATGGTTGCACTGATGATTTTCATCGTACTTTTCACATTTGTATTTGGACGATTTTTCTGCGGATGGCTTTGTCCTCAAACAATTTTCATGGAACTTGTATATCGCAGAATTGAATACATGATTGAGGGTGATGCGGGAGCTCAAAAAAGGTTAAATGAAGCACCTTGGACTAATTCCAAGATTTTCAAAAAAACCCTAAAACATTTAATTTTTCTCATTATAGCTTTTACTGTTGTTAGCTTTGGCTTAGCTTTTATTGTAGGAATAGAACGCATAGGTGAAACATGGGCCAACCCAATGGCGAATTTTACTATGTTTGCAGTAATCTTTGTCATTTCGATGATGTTTTACTTCATTTTTGCATTCTTTAGAGAGCAAGTTTGCACTAATGTTTGTCCTTATGGAAGGATGCAGAGCGTTTTGCTTGTAGATGACTCTATAGTAGTGCATTATGATTACTATCGCGGAGAAAAAAGAGCAACTCAAAAAGAAAGAATACAAAAGATAAAGGCTGGAGAAGCAAAAGAGGAAGATTTTGGTGATTGTATCGATTGTCATCAGTGCGTTGCCGTATGTCCGACAGGTATTGACATTCGTAACGGTACCCAATTGGAATGCATAAATTGTACTGCTTGTATGGATGCTTGCGATATAGTAATGGAGAAAATTCACAAACCAAAAGGTCTGATAAGATATGCTTCTGAAAGATCTATTAAAAATAGAGAACCTTTCAAATTTACTACTAGAGCAAAGGCATATACGGCAGTATTATTCTTAATTTTAGGATTGCTTACTGTGGTTGCAATGAATAGAGCTCAAGTTGAAGGTATAATTCTTAGAACTCCAGGAATGACTTATCAGTATGTCGAAGGTGATTCTTCCCATATTGTAAATTTGTACAACTATAAATTGATTAATAAAACCTCAGGAGATATTCACAATGTTACTATCAAAGTGACCAATATCAAAGATGCCGTATTAAAACCAATTCCTGACAAGATTGATTTAATACCTAAATTTGGTAGGGCTACAGGTAATATAATTGTTACTATTCCCGTATCTGAAATGAAAGGCTATAAAACACCTATTAAGTTTCAGGTATTGGCAGATGGAAAAATCGTTGATGTGACAAAAACTAATTTTTTAGGACCGCATTAATTATTTAGTAGTATATCAGTAAAGCAACGTAGGAATAGTGCTGTAATTATAAAAAGCGAAGTCAGAGACATTTGCTTATCAAGGGCTTTTGACAGGGCTAAGAGCCTATTGTTCCTAAGTCGCGTGAAGATTGAGAGTAAAATCAAGTTACTTTTGAACAATGAAATGGTCTTGTAGCTGACATAAATAAAAAAAGGAGAAAGTAAATAATTCTACTTTCTCTTTTTTTAATAAATTTGTAACTAAAATTTAATTAAAATGAAATTTAAATTTCACTGGGGATGGGCAATTGCTCTTTTTTATATTAGTTTTGTGGTAGTAATGGTTTCTTTTGTCATTTACTCAAAAAGTGTTGATCATTCACTGGTCAAAGACAATTATTATGACTATGATATCGGCTACGAAGAATTAATCGGGCAAAAAAAAAGAAATTCAAGTAAATTGAATCCTCCTGTAAAGATAGCTTTTAAAGATGATAGCAAAGTGCTTGAAATAGATTTTCCACGAAATATAAAGAAAATCGCAGGAGAAATTTGGCTCTATAGAGTTAATAATGAAAAACTAGATAAAAAAATCAAGGTGAAAGTCAATGACAATAATCAACATATTATACCAATATCGGAAATCGCACGAGGCAAATGGAAAGTGAGTGTAGATTGGGTCGGTGATGACACCAAGTACCTCGATGAACAAGAACTATACTTAAACTAAAAAATTAACTCGAAACCTGGAACTTGGAACCTGAAACTCGAAACCTTTCAGTACGCTTCGCTATTCAGGATCCTTCAGTACACTTCGCTATTCAGGACTTCCGCTTTGCTCCAGCTTTGAACTTTGAACCTTGAACTTAAAAACTTAAAACTTATGTATCTTTGGACAGCTTTATTAATGGGACTTATTGGAAGTATGCATTGTGCAGGGATGTGTGGACCAATTGCGATTTCACTTCCTTATCGTGTGGGTATGCAGACTAAGGAAGAAACATTTTTCAAAATATTAGTATATAACCTTGGTCGTATAATTACTTATGCATTTTTCGGTTTGTTATTTGGCATTGTGGGGAAAGGCTTTTTTACGATGGGTATTCAGAAATGGTTCTTGATAACCCTTGCGGTTTTGCTTATTCTAATTGCTATTTTTTCCATTGATGTTGAATCAAAGGCATTAAAAATACCTGTAATTGGGAAATTTAATATAAAGATTAAAGAATTATTGGCGAAAACGTTGAAAAATGCCACTGTTAAATCATTTTTATATATTGGTATTCTAAATGGATTTCTCCCTTGTGGATTGGTTTATATGGCAATCGTTGCAGCTATAGCTACCGGTGGAGTGTTGAATTCCGTACTGTATATGATACTTTTCGGTATTGGTACTATGCCTATGATGATGGCATTGGGATATGGTGGACATCTTTTGAGTACCAGATTCAGAACATTTTTAAGAAAGCTTTATCCTGTCTTTATGATTATATTTGCTATCCTATTTTTGATGCGAGCATTTAAAATCAATATGATGCCCGAAGATTTTGATTTTTGGATGAACAAAATGAAAATGATGAAGCATTAGAATTGAACATCTTCGTCTTTCCTTTTCCTCCTATACATTTACCCCGCATTTCATACGGGATCATATTAAACCGCTTAGCGGTTTTTTATAATACCCAAACTTAACCCCTTTGGATTTATTCTAAAACCTGTCTTCTTCAATTATCCTGCACTGCTCCCTCCCTTGTAAGGGAGGGCCGGGGTGGGTTCTCATTTTATTTCACAAAGAAACACATCTATTAGCTTTTACCCCATCTCTATCACTCCCGTTTCTCCTTGTATATCTCTAGCCCTTAATGTTAAAGTCAACTGTCTTTCTTCCTTATCATATTTCTCCCTTACAATAGTAATATTCTTATTGTCAATGTTGATGCTATTGGGTTTTTCTATACCCCTGAAAACTATATCTTGAGTTCCGTATAATCTTATTTTTGTCTTATATCTATTATTGACTTTTTTTAAGCTATATGCATTGTAGGTACCATTATTGAAGATATATGTATTGGGATAATTATTACCCAAAGTATATTCCAAATCGTATGTCTTTTGCTTTAACTGCGGTAAGTATATAAAGCCATAACCGGCATCTTCAAAAAACACTCCGACATTTTCACCATTTAATTTGGCATTGAAAATATGCTCACCTTCGTTCAATTTTATTTTCAAAACCATATTTCCGAGTATATCATTTTGGTAAGCATGATCAGGCATCTTAGTATTATCAATCTTGACTATACCAGCCGTTTTTTCTACTACATTTGCATATTTTTTGTACAACCATTGAGAACTAAATTGTTCCGTATTTTTTGCTACATATCTATTCTCTGATTTTTGTACCATTTTGTAATAATCAACGAAACTTTTAGTAACATCAGGCTGAACAAAATCATCTTGCGCAAGCCAATTTGCCCAATGAGTTTCGATTATATCAGACTTTTGCTCTACCAATGGAACAGTTGGTAAAGAAGCTAACTTATACCAAGGATTTCCATAATTTATCCTATTTACTACAAGAACTCCATTATCAAAACCACCACCATTGTCACCTTTAGGTGGATTCAATTCCTCTATATAAGTGAAAAGAGTATTTACGTATTTCAATCCCTGTTCAGACATTATTTTACCGGTGCTATATTCTCCGCCCGGATTCCAATAATAACCATACGCACAGGGAACAAAGCTCTCGGGAAATGAATGTCCGTTCTCCTTACTCAATCCATATTGCGCCATAATATCTTTAAAGCATTGGATATGTTCTCTCATCGACTTTTCCGGCCAAGGATGATCTTCCCAAGTACTGTACCATTCCGCCCGCTTCATTTTACCATCTAACCAATATTCGTGACCGACACCGTGCAAACCAAACTCCATATACGCAGCTTGATTTTTAACAAAATTCATTATTGTTATTTGACTATCTGAAATATTTTTAGAGTTATCCCAATTCTCCCCTTGCCAAGTAGTTGTAGGGTGATTTCTCAAGATATTCTCTCTATCCATCTCTGCCAAAACAAATAAACTCTGAATACGAGTTCCTACTGCTTCACCCACTTCAACAATGGGTTTGTAATTACTAATATCCATTTTTCTGTCTATGCCAATCCTATATGGACTTTGCTTGTCAATACTCCCTGTATTATTACCAATATTCCACCCCAAATCATCCACAGCAAAGGCAAATGGACGGGGAAAAATAATTCTTCCATTTGATACTGTTGGTCTTTTTGATCCTATAAGAATTTGAGGGAGTACTGAAATTCCTGCTCCTACTATAGTAGATTTCTTTATAAAATTTCTTCTTGATAATAATTGTTTCATAACTTTAATTTTTTACTTGAAATTGCCCTAATTTTAACAGGTGTATTATATTTTTTCTTTTTTCCCTCCTTTGCCTCTAACTCCTAAAGGAGAACCCAATCCACAAGGCTAAAAAATGAAATTCACCTTATTTGACCATATTGGGCATATCATATCAGTCAATCTTATTTACTTTTAACAACAAAAACTTTTTGAAGCTCACCTTAATCTTCGGCTTTGATCCGTCGATTATACCATATTTTACATTATTTATATAATCAAAAACTTTGTATTTTTCATTATTTTTCAATCCTCGTAGCTCAATCTCTCCATCAAAAGTATCAGCGTAAAATGCATAGTATAAATCATTATTTTTTTCAATGACGTGTGTTTCAGGTCTATCAAATCCAATATCATAAAGCTCTCCAAGATAATTTTCTTTGGACAACATCAATTTATTATACAAGCCAATCCATTTCTTCCACTTTTTCTCTTTTTCAGGGGTTAAAACGTACTTTCCCTCTGCTTTCGGATTATCTTTTGGCCAAGTAAATTTACTGCCAAGAACTGCACCTATCCCAAAAGATGATGCAAAATCCTCCGCTCCATCACTCAACTCAACGTGATCGCCATAATAAGCGGTTTTACCGATAATAGCTTTATATACTTTCCCTTTTAGTCGTATCTGCCAACTACTTAACGGGTCGGAACTAACGGCTTGATTGATATATGGCATATTATAAAATGACATACAGCAGCCACAAGGACAATTTTCGATTACAGCGTTAGTCTTTTTACTTCTCGCCCTATTATATACTTCTTTATAAAACACCGGCAATTGCTCACAGGCTTGTTCAGGATAATCCAATTTGTGGTCGGGATGATGATCAGGAGGAACTGCATTCATATGCTGACCATCCATTTTCAAGCCGTCGAAACCCCATTTATCAAAAAATAGATTCAAGGTAGTATCCGTATGAATTTTTGTTTTGTAATACACAGGTGACATATAATATGCGTTCCACCAACTTATTATTCGCGGAATCCATTCATCCGTATAAAGTATAATATCGGGATTGTCTTTAATCAATTTGGTATCGGGATCAACAGCAAGAGGCGCCCACCAAAGTTTTGCTTTCAATCCGTAAGAATGTATCGTATCTACCAAAGCCTTCATCTGCTTGTCTCCGAGTGGAAATTTGTTTTTATTCACGCCCCATTCTCCCTCGCCTACTTGATAACCATCATCCAAAACAGCCCATTTGAACCCCAATTCTTTTACTTTTGGCAAAGTACCGATAATCTCGTCAAGTGTAAAACCCCGTTCATATCCCCAGGCGCACCATACCGGTTCATAAGCCGCTTGTTCGGGTTCAACAAATTTGATTCCTTTGGCTTTCATATAGGCAGTATATTCCTTCAAACTGTGATAGCAGTCACCTGTATGAACTGAAACAAAAGTCTCTAAAGTCGTCAATGTATCTCCCGGATTCAATTCAAGAGGATTTTTGTATTGCTTTTCAATACCAATATTTACTTTCTCTGATTTATATTCTCTTTCGACAGGCAATGAAACTAATTGTGGGTATAGTGTTGTATGACCAACAGCGATTCCGGCATCCCTCCTCCAAATATCTGTAACAGGGATTCCGCCACCGTAATCGGAATTGTTCATCCCCATATAATTGCGCTGATAAAAATCGTCTTTCACAGGTAAAATCCAGTCTGCCCTTTCTGCTGTAGAACTTCCTTGAAAAGACCATACGACACTATCGGAGGGAGTAATAAATATACTGTAATTATGATTTTTCCATTTGGTGATTTTTAATATTTCACTCGAATGATTGATATAATTGACATCGAAAATAGCAAAATCCGGAAAATCCTTATAAATCCTTATCTTAAGTTGCTTTTCAATGTTAAATTCTGAATTATTGCCCTTGAAAAAGTATTCCTTCACCGTGCCGATACTATCTGTTAAGCTTTTTTCACTATTATTATTCAAAATAAAATCGGACACAATCGTTTTTCTTACTTTCACATATTCAGAGGGTTGAAAATCCGGATTAAACAGAGCTTTGCTGACTTTTGAGCTGACTTTGGAATATAATTTATTATTGATTTCAATCTTTAGGTTACCATTATTTATAGTATAGCTTTGGCTGACAACTTTTGAAGCTATTGAAAAAAATACTAAAAAAAAGAAGAATTTGAAATTTATCATTTTTTTGATTATTTGATACAGTATAGTATTAATTTTATTTGATTATTTTATCTATAGATATTTGATTTTCTCTCTGTAATTTTACAAAATATATACCATCAGTTAAAAAATTCAAATCAATATTATTCAACATAGTGTTCAGTGTACTATTATGAACACAATTGCCTTGCAAATCATATATTTTCAATAATGTTTTTCTATTATCCTCCAGACGGATAGTCAATTCTGCATCCGCACCCATTATCGTAGGAAAAATATCGCATTCCAATTCCCTGATATCATTCACCGCATTGTAATTTGTGCCGTAATAATCGATTTTTTGTGTTTCCAATATATGATCGCATTCAATGGATATATTGGGATCTTCACATCCGGCAGAGATATGGAAAGTACGGCTTTCTCCGGGAGCCAATCCTTTCAATGATTCTTGTGACCTTACAAAATTGATAGCGGGATATGCATCATAGTATATAGCTGCAATACCGACATTTTTCACAACAATAATAGATGAATCCGCCTTTGTTTTAAGCGAAACTATCTGAAACTTGTATCCTGAAGCCATACTTGCCTGTTTTATCCTGTCCATCGGTTGATACAAAGGTTGATCATTGCCTATCATATAAGAAATCTGAAACTGTTTTGCCGATTCTTCATAAGAAATCCCGTGAGCACCATCAGGCAAATCCAATACGTGACGCTGATCATAGTCGGTATAATAGCTGAATTCGCCACCGGCAGGAGAAGAAATGTATCGCGTATCTCCGAAAAATTTCCAATTCAATGCATTGACATAAGGATGTTCTTCAGCCATAAAAGAATCATCAAAATTACCGAATTTTATATCCAATAATTCGGGTTTATCCTTGAATGGTGCATACTTGCCATCCGCTGCATCAATGGATATAGACCAAGGAATTTCATGAAAAGAAGAATCGAGTTTATAGAAAAATGTTTCTTGAAATTCTTTGCTTGGAAATGTTTTGCCCAACACAAAAGGACCGTCGTAAATATGATACTCCGCCCATAAGCCAAAACCAACTTGTACAAATGCCAATCTGGGGTCATTATCATATCTTTCGGCAAATTTTTCGTAAAACTCCAATGTGAACCTTTGCAGTTCCTTATTTGTCCAATCAGGAAACCAAGTTGTTTCACCTTCCGATTTACCTTTGGTTTCTTTATAATCCGGCAATTGTTTTATATAGTCCGGAACAGAGGTCTTATACCCAACATAGGTGTATCTGAATCTCAAAATAGCTTGGTGATTCCTTGAAGCTACATCTTCTAACAAATCGTCAACCACCTTCCAATTATACACTCCTTTTTCCTTTACAACATTATTGAATAACATATACGAATATTCCAGGGAAATGGCATCGGTATTGGTTCTATCTCCTCTCCAAAACACAATACCTGTCATCGGTTGAACATCTGTAATTGTGGACTCAATTGTTATGTTTTTAAAATCGTCATGCCCGAATGCAAATGTAATCGCAATGAATATAAATGATATTAACAATTTTGTTTTCATAAAATAATTTGTTTTCTATCATAATGTCGCCCCTATGGGGCTACCATAATGTCGCCTCTACGAGGGCTACCGTAATTTTGCCCCAACGAGGGGCTACCATAATTTTTTCTACCATAATGTCGCCTCTACGAGGCTACCGTAATTTTGCCCCTATGGGGGCTACTACCATAATTTCGCCTCTTTGGGGCTTTTTTAATTATAAAATTCAAAAATATATTTTTTGTTAAACGCGATATCAAACTTTTTCAATAAATTCATATACTCTTCTTTAAATGTTTCCTCTCTGTGATGTTCTTCCTGCTTTTTTATATAATTTATAACATTGTTTCTTTGTGATTTGGAATAGGAAAAAGCGCCATAACCTTTCTGCCATTCAAAATGTCCTTTCACAAAACCATTATCATTAATCCATTTTGATGAATTTGCCTTAACTATTCGCATTATATCTGATATTGAAAATACTGGATTTAATTCAAAAAAAATATGTACGTGATCTTTATACCCATTTACTGCTAATGGAAATTGATTATGATTTTTTAATATTCCTGTAATGTATTTAAATAAATCTTCTCTAAACTCTTTTGTAATGATGTTTTCTCTTCGTTTTACGGAAAACACGGCTTGTATATTCAATTGCGTATATGTGTTTGGCATTTTATTCTAATTTTCTACCATAATTTCGCCTCTGACGAGGCTA
>JALVEE010000101.1 GCA_027008645.1 Saprospiraceae bacterium | reverse complement strand
GAGCTTGCGAAGGCGTTTGTTTACTGTTAATGGGAGAGCTGGTGCTTTCCCTCTCATAATTTTTGTTTTTTGGTTATTCTCTTTAAACGTTTTAATATTGGATTTATTTTGTTCTTGGCGCACTAGTCACTAAAACCTTTAAGAGGAGTCAGAGGCATAGAATGAGAAAGCGAAGAAATGAATATTGCCATCCCCGACAGGGGATAAATGTGAATAACCATGGGTAAAACCCGCGGTAAATTCGATTGAGAAATACAACTCCGAATGGAGTTGAATATTAATATTTCATGACAGACTAAATAGTTAACAAAATCTATGATAGCTAAAAAAGAAATGCAAATATTCCCAAAGGGATTTACTCTTTATCTACATAAAATTTTATTATGAAACATAAACTTATTTTTATGAAACCCCGGATTTATTTCTTCATTCTTGTCATTATTATTATTTCTTGTAATCAGCAAAATAGTCAAAAGGAATTGACGGGAACATGGATAAACACTGAAAAGAATAAATTTAACAATGATTATCTAAAATTCAAATTAAATAACAAACTAGAAATTAAACATCAAAAATCTAAATATGATGGGAATCAGTTTAATGAATTTAAAAATCTTGAAGAAATGTATAGAAAAACAATCATTAATCTTGATTATTTCATAGATTCTATAGATGTTAATAATGGAATTTATTATACTATTTCGAATGATAGTTTTAGTGAAAGAAGATTTGCATTAGTTGATTATCCATATTTGGTAAATTGTGGGGTAAAACCAAAACCCAAAGATAGAAGTTATTTGTATGCGCCTCAAATTTACATTTCAGATGAAGTAAACAGTAGCTTAATTACACCAAATTATCACAATTATGATTTTATTATTCCTGATACTTTGGAATACGGAGAGATAAATATTTATTTCAATAACCAATTGAATAAATCACAAATAAAAACTATTGATAAACAAATTATACTAAATCACTTAGGAGTAATTGATGTTGATGAATGTTTCGACCCACGATACTTGGTGTTTGAAAAATATCGTGCTTTTATAAAGAAAGACAATAAATTACTAAGCATTCCTTTTTTTTATAAAAATGTATATTGGGGACATGATTCTACTAATGATGAAAAAATAAAAGCAAAAAAACAATTTATTAAGAGTAGATGTCCGGATGATACTTCAAAGTGCTTAATATTTTCAAATCTGAATAATGGAAGACGGTACTTTTTGAAAAACTATAACCGCAAATTAGAAGGAGGGGATGTAATAAGTCTTACTTATACGACAAGGAAATTGTTATTCAAAGAATATGATAGGCTATATTATGGAGAATAATAAATCAACATAGTAATCGATAAATAAAATCCTAAATAACAAGTGATGATGAAAAATACTTAAATCTAAACGATCGCTCCGAGCAGTTTCAATTCTAACTAAAAAGTAGAACAGAGGTTCGGAACATTAATTTTCGCCAAAATCAAAATTGGTATTCAGATCTTTGTAATATAATTTACTCTCTGTGGTTCGGGCAAAAAAAGTGAAAATCGCCAACGCGCTTTTTGGGTTTAACTATAAATTTCAAGGCTGAATTTTAAATGAAAATTCGGTTTAAAACGGCTAAAAATTCAGATTGATCGGCTTGGATTGCAAAATTCAGGTAAAAATTCTTTAATTTGGTTGTAAGTAATTGGCATTATTCTTTTTAGTGGAAAAATCGGTCAAGATTCGTTAAAAACGGATTATTGTTTGAGCCCTGACGAAGTCGGGCGAGTTTTAAGACGTTTAGAATTTTGAGTGATTTTGGAATGTTAAAAAAGAATACAGCCTTGATTTTTTTTTGTTTCGTTTTTTGTATCAAGACAAAAAATGAAAGTTATCGGCTGTGGTAGTAATAAAATAATATAAAATATGAAAACTAAATCTAATTTGCTCTTTATAGCTGTCCTTTATTTTTTTTCTTGTTCTAATCCGGAAAATGATAATAACATAAAGTCAAATCACTTAGAGTTTGTCCGCAATTATGAATTTAAAGTTGGTATGTCAATCAGAAGAAAACATTCGGGAATATATTATGATAAGGAAGAAAAACAAGAATATATGTATTTTGGCAATGTTGTGACAGACAAAGTCATTAAGTTATTTTCATTTGAAAATGGTTTAGTAAGAAAAATACCTTTGGACAAAGTGACAAATGAAGAAAATATTGAAGATTTTTCTATAATTTCTCTTGATACAATTATAGTTTTAAGCCAATACACCAATAAATTGTTTTTTATAAATAGAGAGGGCGATATTTGGAAAAAGATAGCGCTAGATAGTTTAATTATACACCCGACAAAAGATTATTACGAATTTAGCACTTCCCCATATAGTGAAATAAATATTGATAATTCTAGAATAATTTTAGGCGCAGATTGGAGAGAAAAAGATCAAAAACCTGACTATAAAACGCAATTAGAAGAAATAAAAGACTTTTATTATAATCTTTGGAAATCTGATAGATACTTACGAATAAATATTGATGCCAATGGCATAAATGATTATCGATTTGGATGTAGTTTATATAATACATTTTTTCCTGACGATTCAATCGTAGACTTTATTGAATTAGATAATTATTATATTGCTAATAATGATATATTTGTTTGGAGTGATTATTCTAATAAGATTATGATTCTAAATTCAGATTCTTTGACTATTAAGAAAACAATTAAAATAGAATCGAAACTAAGTCCAATTGGCGCAAATTTAATCCCAATAAACGAGAAAACGGTAACAAAGCTTCAGGAATTAACACTGAAAAATGCGAGAACTAGTGGGATTATTACTCGTATATTTTATGATTCTCATAATAATATTTATTATTTTGTTATGTTAAAACAAATAAGCTATGACTTTTTTGAAAAATACAAATACAGACCTTCAATTTTAATGATTTTTGATAAAGAGTTTAATAAAATAGAGGAATTCAATATCACGAGAGATCAAAAAGGTTTTATATTTTCTTCTAACAAAGGATTGTTACTAAATAAAATTGATGACAGTAAATCGGAGAATATAAAGTATTCTGATCAAAGAATAACTTTAAGTTTATATAAGTATTATGAATAGATTTATTATAATTCTATTATTTATTTTTCTTAATTCTAATTGTGTTTATCACAAGTCAAAAGATACTAAATTATCTGAATATTTGAGTCAGAAAAAAGTATCTGTTGATTCTTTGGAAGCAATTTTTGTATTAGATGAGACCAGATGTGTAAATTGTAATAAATCGTTTTCAATTTTCATATCAAATCATTTAAAAAATCCCAAAATTAAAACAGTATTAATAGCGAAAGGAAGACGAATTGATATTTCTACATTACTTGATTCTGAAAATACAATAATTGATTTTGGAGGAAGATTCTATAAATTGGGCTTGTGCCAAAGCTCCTCCACTATTCTGGTTAAAGATGGAAAAATTGATGCGATAATTGAATTAAATGCTAAAGATTTAGAAAATAATTTATTGTATCTAGATTTTATCCTAAATGATAAAAACAAGTATTAGTTCACGATATTATTTTGATACTAGCTATAAGAAAACTGAAAAATGAGAGAGTATTTTAAACTTCAATATCAGTTATTAAATAGAAAAATGGATGAAGTAGGCTTTACTTCCTTTACTCAATTAAGATTCATTATAATTTTCACTTTGACAACTAAATAATATTTTTAAAATCGAAAAAAATTAGTTACATTCGCAGCCATATTATACCAAATAGATTTTAGAATGACGTATAAATATTATAGAATTAATTTTTCAAGATTGAGTTAAAAAACACAGGAATAGCCTAGCTATGGCGAGTATTTTTAACGAAAATATTGGAAAATTAAAATGTAATATATGTGTTATTTTAGAGTTTATTTGGTATTATTTAATAATTTTTTCTAAAAACAACATATAATGACGTATAGAATAAAAACTATGGGGCAACAGGCAGGACGTAGGTCTTGGGCTGAACCTTGGAAAATCAAAATGGTGGAACCGATAAGAATGACTTCACCACAAGAAAGAAAAAAGGCATTGAAAGATGCCGGTTATAACACTTTTTTGCTTCATTCTCGTGATGTATATATAGATTTGCTTACCGATAGCGGTACCAGTGCAATGAGCGACAGACAATGGGCAGGAATGATGCTCGGAGATGAGGCTTATGCAGGTAGTGTCAATTATTACCATTTGGAAGAAACTATCAGAGAAGTATATGGCTACAAGGAATTGATCCCTACTCACCAAGGGCGTGGTGCTGAACATTTGATGAGTCAAACACAAATCAAAAAAGGTCAGTTTGTACCGGGAAATATGTATTTCACTACAACAAAATTACATCAAGAAATGGCAGGCGGAACCTTTGTTGATGTGATAATTGACGAAGCCCATGACCCAAATAGCGAGCATCCTTTCAAGGGGAATATGGATATTGCTAAAATTGACAAGATTGTAAAAGAGCACGGTGCTGACAAAATTGCATATTTAAGTGTTGCGGGTACTGTTAATATGGCCGGGGGACAACCTGTGAGTATGGAAAACATTAAAGAATTAAGAGCTTACTGTGATAAGCATGGTATTCTTTTGTATCTTGATGCCACCAGATTGGTTGAAAATTCATATTTTATCCAACAAAAAGAAGATGGATATGGAGATAAAACCGTAGCTGAAATACTAAAAGAATTCGCAAGTTATTCTGATGGAGCTTGGATGAGCGGTAAAAAAGATCACTTGGTTAATATAGGTGGATGGTGTGCTGTAAATGACCCTGAAGTAGCAGATAAATTGAGAAACTTAGTGGTAGTTTACGAAGGTCTTCATACCTACGGAGGAATGGCAGGTAGAGATATGGAAGCGATGGCTATCGGTATCAAAGAATCAATTCAAGATGATTATATCAGATCAAGAGTTGGTCAAGTTCAATATCTTTGGGAGCTTTTGGACAGTTGGGATATTCCTATAGTAAGACCTTCCGGAGGTCATGCCGTATTTTTGGATGCAAGAGCATTTTATCCACATATACCTCAGGATGAATTCCCTGCTCAAACCCTTGCAGCCGAACTGTATTTGGATTCCGGAGTAAGAGCTATGGAGAGAGGTATTGTTAGTGCAGGTAGAGATGCAAAAACAGGAGAGCATAAATATCCAAAATTGGAAATGGTAAGAATCACCATTCCAAGAAGGGTTTACACAGAAGCTCATATGGACGTTGTAGCTGAAGCGATAAAAGAAGTTTATGAAAATGCAAAAAATGTAAAAGGACTAAAAATGATTTACGAGCCGGCATACTTGAGATTTTTCCAAGCCAGATTTGAAAGACTATAATTTGGAATAATAAAGTTCAATATAATAAGGGCTGTTTCTTTTCGGGAACAGCCTTTTTTATACCAAATTAGCTTTAAAATTCCCCCAACTTTTCATCTTGATTCGTTTATTTGGTGTTCTTTACAACAAAAAAGCCAACTCAAAAAAGTTGGCTTTATTTCCGCTTCACATAGTAGCGTGAGGCAGGCTTGAACTGCCGACCTCAGGATTATGAATCCTGCGCTCTAACCAGCTGAGCTACCACGCCATTTTTTCAAAACGGATTGCAAAGATACATCAATTTTGTAAAATCAAAAATACTACAAAGTTTTTTTTCATTTTCCTTTTTTTTTCTTGTTTAAAAAAGGATAATCTTCCATCTTTTTGAAAAAAAATAAAAAATACTTGGCCTTCAATACAATATTTTTCTATATTTGCACTTTGTAATACAAAGCACTTTGTTATGGATACTAAAATACAAGAAGAATTAAAGCATATTAGAAGCATGATGGAGAAATCGACCAGATTTCTATCATTGAGTGGTTGGGCAGGTATAATGGCTGGAGTTTATGCATTGACCGGAGCATATTTTGCTTATAAGATTATCTATAAATCACCAACAGTAATTTATTATGATATAGTAGATAGAAATTTTTCAACCGGAGCTTTTATTTTACTTGGCATAGCCTTAGCTGTTTTTATTCTAACATTGGCAACAGCCCTCTATACAAGTTCAAAAACAGCAAAGAAAGCAAATAAAAAACTTTGGACTCCGGCAGCAATAAAATTGATATACAATATGGCAATTCCTTTGGTGGTCGGGGGAATTTTATCAATTATACTCATTCTAAAGGGTTCTATTGGTTTGGTAGCACCGGTAACATTGATATTTTATGGACTAAGTCTGATTTTGGCTGCAAATTATACTTATAGCAATGTAAAGATCTTGGGAATATTCGAAGTAATCATCGGTCTGATAGCTTCGTATTACCAAGGATACGGCTTGTATTTTTGGGCACTTGGTTTTGGGATTTTTCATATCATATACGGTATTTTTATGTATTTAAAATATAAAAAATAGCCATGAAACATTTTTTCCAAAATCTTGATAAAGCATTTGACAACAAAATAAGACTGGGCATTATGTCAGTGCTGATGGTTAATGAATTCGTTGATTTCACCGAATTAAAACAGTTGATGTCACTTACCGATGGCAATCTGGCCAGCCATATCAAAGCATTGGAAAAAGCGCAGTATATAAACGTAAATAAATCATTTCTTGGTCGAAAGCCAAATACAAAATACAGCGCGACAGACCAAGGGAAAATTGCATTCAAAAAGCATGTAGATGCTTTGGAAAAAATATTGAAAGGTAATAAAGAATAGTAGTATTCACCAAGAGGTCAAAGTCCTGCTGTACAGCAGGATGGCTCAGATTTAAGTGAGTAATTGAGACCAAAGTTTTTAACCTCTGGTTAATTGGAAAGAGCGGTTTTCACCAAGAGGTCAAAGACACTTCGGCTCAGGTTGAGATGTGACATTCGCCAAGAGGCTCAGGGTAGTGAGAGTAACTGAGATAAAGGTTTTTAACCTCTTATCGAATGGAAACAAACAATTTTTTTTAACTATTTACTTTGTATTTCAAAGTACTTTTATATAACAACAAAAAAAATGAAACTAATGAAAGACATTAAAAAGAAACTAACAGAATCGACAACACTAAAAGTAATCATTATCATAGTGCTTATCGTATTGTTTATGATACCAAATGCAATGGTAAAAGAGCTGATTTTTGAACGTCAAAATACAGAATTTCAGGTAAAAAAAGAAATAGGGAGCAAATGGGGTGCACCTCAATTCCTGACTGGACCATTCCTTGTAATACCTTATAAGAAAAAGAAAATAGTTACTTTCAACGCAGGTGAAGAAAAAATCGAATTTTACGATAGAGAATTACAAGTACTACCAAAAACACTTAATATATCAGGTGATTTGAACCCTATAGTGAGAAAAAGGGGAATATATAAAGCCATTCTTTATGATGCACTATTAGATTTTGAAGGAAATTTTGAATTACCTGATTTTGATAAATTAGGAATTGATACAAACTTGATAAACTGGAATAAAATAGTGATTAATATAGGAATTAAAGATATGGGCGGAATCAAAGAATCAATTACTTTAAAATGGGGCAATATTAACAGTATCAGTTTAGAACCCGGGATAAAAGGAAACATTGCCGGTACAGGAGCCTCAGCTATCATTAACTTTGACAGGGAGAAATATGGAAATTCTATAGATTTTAGTTTCAATGTGAAACTGCAAGGTAGCGAATCTATATACTTCACTCCGCTTGGCAAAACCACTACTGTCGCTTTAAAATCCTCCTGGGATTCCCCCTCATTTCAAGGTAGATTTGTTCCAGATGACAGAGAAATTTCTTCAGACGGATTTACCGCCAACTGGAAAATATTGGATATGAATAGAAACTATCCTCAACAATGGGAAGGAAGTAAATACAATATCACTCCTAGCAAATTCGGTGTAAAACTGATAAAGCCTGTCGGTGAATATCAAAAAAACATGAGGACAATAAAATACTCTCTATTGATAATTGTATTGATATTTTTGATATATTTCTTCTTTGAGATACTAGGAAAATTTCGAATTCACCCTATACAATATTCATTTATCGGTTTGGCTTTGACTATGTTTTTCGTACTGCTTTTGTCTATTTCCGAACAATTGGGTTTCAATATAGCATACTTGATTTCCTCGCTTGCAACTAGTGCGATAATATTGATTTATTCCGCATCACTCTTGAAAGATAAAAAGAAATTAGGGGTTTTAACCGGATTTTTAGCGCTGATATATGGTTTCATCTATATTGTACTTCAACTTGAGGATTATGCCCTCCTTGCAGGAAGTATCGGTTTGTTTTTAGCATTATTTGCCGCAATGTTTTATTCCAGAAAAATCGATTGGTACAATATTAATATAAATATTCCGGGAAAGGATGAATAAAGCATCTTCCAAAAGAATAATACACCTAACATAAGGGGGAGAACTGTGTATTCGAGGGTTGCCTGAGGCCTGCCCTGTGAAATTCAGTTATGAATATTTCACCAAGGGGGCTGTTGTGCCAAATTTGTGTAAAAATATTCTTCATCTCCCCCAATATCTCCCCTCAAAAACTCCTAAATATTGTTAAATTCGAAAGTTTAACACAAAATAAATGTTAAACTTTTGCTTATAACCCCTTTTTGATATAATTTTGCGCTGTATTAATTATTGAATAAACCATACCAAATTAGAAAGTAAAGTTACTTAGCATGTCTAACCCCAAGCATGTATATAGGTGACGTCCGACTATTTGGTATCCAAAACCAAATATTATGAAAAGAATTTTTACGTTTTTTGTGTTTGTATCATTTTACACTTTTGGTATTGCTCAATTACCAATCATATCCCAATATTATGAGGGATCAAGCAATAATAAATGGATTGAAGTTAATAATCCTACCTCTAGCACGATAGATATAAGTGGATATTATGTTTGTAATTTTAACAGTAGCACCAGTAGTCCAACGGCATGTGTACAACTTTCGGGTACTTTAGCTCCAAATAACTCTTTTCTAGTTAAAAATCCAAGTGCTACTTTGCCTGCATATGCAACAGCAGATGCTTCTGGAGGCTGTAGTTTTAATGGTAATGACAAAGTTGTAATTACCACTTCAAATACAGGAGCAAGCAGTTATAATGATAGAATTGATGAGATTGGAGGAACCCCTGGAGGAAGTAATTGGGGTAAAGACAAATCATTTTATAGAAATCCTGGCATAAATACTCCAAGTACTACTTATAGCGCATCAGATTGGACACAAAAGACTATAAGCGAGGTTGATAACGCTGCTGTTAAAACTTTTGAAAGATTAGGTTGGCACAATGTCGATCAATTACCTATAACTATTTTCACATTAGAAGCAAAAAATATCAATAACAACACTTTAGTTACTTGGTCAACACTTTCAGAGGTCAACAATGATTATTTTTCTGTAGAATGGAGTACAGATGGTTTAAATTTTGAAGAGATTGCGAAAGTAGCCGGAGCAGGTACAAGCAGAGACAAAAGAGAATATAGTTTCGTGCATAAAAGCCCTAAAAAAGGTGTCAATTACTACAGACTTACACAATATGATTTTGATGGAAGAAGCAAGACTTTCAATGTAGTATCAGTTGTCTTTGATACCAAATCATTGGATATGGCTATAGTTCCTAATAGAGTAGAAAATAGCCTTAGACTGGAGTTCACTAAGCCTGTGGAAGAAGGAAGACTACATATATACAATATGGAAGGACAAAAAGTAAAAAGTTATGTTCTTGCTACCGGTGTAGATGCCTTTAATTTTGATATTTCAGGCTTTACAGCAGGACAATATATAGCAAAGTTTGTTGATAGCAATAAGACAATATCAAAGAGATTTGTAAAGTTATAAACCTATTGGTTAATTAATAACAGGCCTTCAAAGTTTTCAAAAACCTTGAAGGCTTTTTTTATTTAACCAAATCCAAGACTCGGAAGCTCGAAGAGATTCCGAAGCTGATTTTTGAAAACCAAATCCAAGACTCGGAAGCTCGAAGAGATTCCGAAGCTGAATTGATTTATGTATCTAAACCGGCTTCACAATCTTCCTACGTCAGCTTGCGAGTCCTACGTCTTGCGTTCAAAAGAGATTCCGAAGCTGAATTTGAAAACCAAATCCAAGACTCGGAAGCTCGAAGAGATTCCGAAGCTGATTTTTGAAACCGAATCCAAGACTCGGAAGCTCGAAGAGATTCCGAAGCTGAATTTGAAACCAAATCCAAGACTCGGAAGCTCGAAGAGATTCCGAAGCTGAATTTTGAAAACCAAACCCAAGACTCAAAAGCTCAAAGAGATTCCGAAGCTGACTTTGAAAACCAAACCCAAGACTCGGAAGCTCGAAGAGATTCTGAAGCTGAATTAATTAAAAATACTTCCATCTATTATATCTTATTGATAGCAAAATTATGGGTTAATCGATATTCGATATTCATTTGCTCATTTTTCATTAATCCGGTATCAATTTGAAATTCAACCCCAATGCGTTTGCTATTTGCAAGAAATTTGATAAACGAACATCTTCTCCATTTTCAACACGTGAAATATAGGGTCGTTTTTTCCCTACAATATTTGCAAGTTCTTGTTGACTTAATTTTAATTGTTTTCTACGGCTCTTCAATATTTCACTCAGATAATAAGAGTAGGCATCTTCCTTGAATTTTTCACGTTTTTCACTCCCCTCTTCTCCCACTTCTTTATTTAATATTTCACTTGCTTTATATATCTTGTTCATCACACTCTTTTTTATATTTCATGATTAATTTTTCTGCAATTTTAATCGCTTTTTTATAATCTTTTTTGTTCTTCTTAATAAATCCGTTCAACAAAATAGCTTTACTACTTTCATTAAAGTTTTCATGATCACAACAAAAAATCATAATTCTATACTCATTTTTTACGCTGATTCTTAGTTCATAAAATCTTGTATTAATCAGCTTCTTTACGAAACTTGAATGAATTATTTTTTGCTCCATCAATATTTGTAACAAATACAGGAACTTTTTCTTTACTTGTTGTTCTTCTTCTACAAATTTATGACATTCCTCCGAAATTAACACTTCTCTCATTGCACAAATGTAACGATTTCATTACAAATAATATAACTAATTAGTTCCTTTTTTTTCTTTTTTTTATTCTTTTTTATAATTCGTATACTTTTCAATGATACCAAACCCAAGACTTAGAAGCTCGAAGAGATTCCGAAGCTGATTTTTGAAAACCAAACCCAAGACTCGGAAGCTCGAAGAGATTCCGAAGCTGAATTTGAAACCAAACCCAAGACTCGGAAGCTCGAAGAGATTCCGAAGCTGATTTTTGAAACCAAATCCAAGACTCGGAAGCTCGAAGAGATTCCGAAGCTGAATTTTGAAACCGAATCCAAGACTCGAAAGCTCGCAGAGATTCCGAAGCTGACTTTGAAACCAAATCCAAGACTCGAAAGCTCGAAGAGATTCCGAAGCTGAATTGATTTATGTATCTAAACCGGCTTCACAATCTTCCTACGTCAGCTTGCGAGTCCTACGTCTTGCGTTCAAAAGAGATTCTGAAGCTGAATTTGAAAACCGAATCCAAGACTCGGAAGCTCGAAGAGATTCCGAAGCTGAATTGATTTTAGCTAACTTTTTTCTATTCCGGCTTCACAATCTTCAGCTAGCTCAGGATTTCTCTTCGTTCAATCCTTCGGCTTCAGCTTGCGAGTCCTACCTCTCTCATTTGAAAGAGATTCCGAAGCTGACTTTGAAACCAAACCCAAGACTCGGAAGCTCGAAGAGATTCCGAAGCTGATTTAATTTGTGTATCTATTCCGGCTTCACAATCCTTCGGCAGGCTCAGGATTTCTCTTTGTTCAATCCTTCGGCAGGCTCAGGATTTCTCTTCGTTCAATCCTTCAGCTTCAGCTTGCGAGTCCTATATTTCGTGATTGAAAGTTCTTCTATTTATCAAAAATTAATCCCAGCTTTTTTATATTCAAACTATCATTTTTAAACAAATTATGTAGTTCAACGAATGTATCATTCCCTCCTAACCACTCTAACATTTCCTCTCTTGCAATTATCGTTTTTTCGGTATGAAGAAAATCACGATAGGAAGAGAATTTCCATTCTCCATATTCTTGTGTTAATCCATGATGTATAGGATTGTGATGAATATAGCATAGAAGCCTTTGAATAGAACCATCTTTACTAACCTTAACTTTTTTAATTTTATTAACAAAAAGAGAGCCTTCACGAAAATACTTATTATTATATTTTATTGAGTAAGAACTAAATAATCTTTTAAATTGATTACCAATAAATACACTTATAGGTATTTCTTCATTCAAATACTTGACTGCACTTTTAGTATTCTCGTTTTTTAAAGCCTCTTGTATTTCCTCTCTTGTCTTCATTCTAATCAATAAGTGAAAATGATTAGGAATAAGACAATACGCATAAGTGCTAAAATAATGTTGAAAATACTCCTTGTATTTCGACATAAAATAAAGATAGTCATCCCCATTTCTAAAAAGTTTTATTTCAGAAATAGCTTTATTGTAAATGTGATAAGTTTGCCCTTCTTCGATGTTTTGCCAGTAGTTAAAGCTCATGTTACAAAAATAATATTATTTTATTGAAACGACAAATCCAAGACCAAGAAGCTCGAAGAGATTCCGAAAACCAAACCCAAGACTTAGAAGCTCGCAGAGATTCTGAAGCTGATTTTTGAAACCGAATCCAAGACTCGGAAGCTCGAAGAGATTCCGAAGCTGATTTAATCTTAGCTAACTTTTCTTCTAATCCGGCTTCACAATCTTCAGCTAGCTCAGGATTTCTCTTCGTTCAATCCTTCGGCAGGCTCAGGATTTCTCTTTGTTCAATCCTTCGGCAGGCTCAGGATTTCTCTTTGTTCAATCTTCCTACGTCAGCTTGCGAGTCCTACCTCTCTCATTTGAAAGAGATTCCGAAACTGATTTTGAAACCGAATCCAAGACTCGGAAGCTCGAAGAGATTCCGAAGCTGATTTAATTTGTGCTGACTTTAACAAAAAAAAGAGATTACCATAAACTGATAATCTCTTACATAACCCCAAAGTCAACCTTGAGACGGTTGACATACTTATGACGATACAAAAATATTAAGTCACAATTTATTATGAAAAATAATAAATAAATAGACAATTTATTAAATAAAGTTAATTATTGCTCAGATTTTTCATTTTTGTGCAATGATTTGATACCTTTGTATCAATCACTTGTGAAAAAGTCACGATATGACAAAAAGAATCAATTTAAAATTTGACTTCTTTTTTCATACACTAATTATCTTTGCGGAAATAATTAATATATGCTGAATAAAATATATAAGGATATTGTAAGCGGTAAAGCAGATGGCAAAAAAA
>JALVEE010000100.1 GCA_027008645.1 Saprospiraceae bacterium | reverse complement strand
TGGGGCAGGGCTGGACAGTTCTGCAACACTTGCCCCTTAATCCCCTAAAGGGGAAATCCACACGCAATTTCAAGGCATTGATAAAGTGCGGGTTGATGCACCTCCTTTAGGAGGCTGGGAGGCGAGTATAGCAAAAGCAATCCAGAACTGTCCAGTCCTGGAGGATGGGGTGAGAATGTATGAGCCAAGAGGTCGGAGACGCTTTGGTTCAGGTTGAGGTATTTGAGATAAAGGTTTCTAACCTCTTATCGAATAGGAGAGTGTGTTCGCCAAGAGGTCAGAGACGCTTTGGCTCAGGGTTGGTGCTGAGTGATTGAGCCAAGAGGTCGGAGACGCTTTGGCTCAGGTTTTGGTGAGAGTGTGATTGAGCCAAGAGGTCAGAGACGCTTTGGTTCAGGTTTTGATGAGAGAGATTCTGAGATAAAGGTTTTTAACCTCTGGTCGAGTATGTAGGTTTAGGTCGGAGACGCTTTGGCTCAGTGAGGTGAGAGCCTGGGATAAAGGTTTCTACCCTCTATCGAGGGGGAGGTGAGAGAGTGTTTGAGCCAATAGGTCAAAGATAAAAATGAAATTTTTTATTATGAGATATATTTTTTTAATTGTTTTTGTTTCTCTTTTTAGTTTTAATATCAACGGACAGATAGAGCGTAGGGTATTGGAGGGAGTAGCAGATAAATATTTGATTACATTAAATCCTGAAGCTTCTTCGATTGATAAAGATATAAAAACGATATTGGATGAAGATACAGTTTTGGCTTATGTTGTAGAGGTCAATCCTATTGGATTTATGGTTTTTTCAGCCAATAAATATTTGTATCCTCTAATTGCTTATTCATTTGATAGTGATTTTGTTTTTGAAGAATCTCCTTACAATACACTTTTGAATTTGATTCGGGATGATATGCGCCATCAGCTTTCTCTTATAAAGACTACAAATGATGAGCGATTGCTTGAACTTTATGAAAGAAATAAGAGTAAATGGAATGGGGGCAAGACGATAAAAAACAGAGCATTTGTTAAGCTTTATGGTCCTCATTTGCCTGATATCTGGGGACAAGTCAATTGCAAAGACCAAGATAGTTCTTATATAAATGTCACTAATTTTTATACTCCCAATCATTATGCCGGAGGTTGTGTAGCACTTTCTTTCAGTCAAATATTGCATTACTACAGATGGCCGGTACACGGTATTGGTTCACATACAAACAATGACAATTCAGGCTCATCTCAAGGTTCATACTATGCCAATTTTGAAAAGACTTATTATGATTGGAGCAATATGCTCAACGAATATATGTATAAAGTATCGGATACAATAGAAAGGAAAGCCGTTGGAAGATTGGTTTTTCAAGCAGGGACTGCGTTGGATATGGATTATGAGTATAACGGATCTACATCCAATATCAATCGAACACCGGCTGCTTTGGATGATTATTTTAGATATACCGGACATTACCAAACAAAAAATTGGTCTCATTTTTGGGATAGGTTTGATGAAAATATCGAAAACGGTCATCCTCTACAACTTGATATTGGAGGAGCCGGGGCTATAGGTCACGCTCCCGTCTGCGATGGGTATGGAGTATTGGATAATGATCCTGATATTAATAATAGGTATTATCATCTCAATATGAATTGGTGGGGGGCAAGTAATGCTTGGTATAGATTAAGAGGTACGTTTAATGCCGGTGGATATACCTCGGTTGATGCTGCCGTTTTTGATATCTTACCCGATCCCGAATTTGAAGAAATGCAGGTTCAGAATTCAAATATCTTCACCTTGCATTGGAATATAGCAGCCAATTTGGTTTGTGATAGTTTCCAGATTCAAAAGTATATCAATTCTACTTGGACTACTATTGGTAAAACTGTAGTGCAGGAATATGCAGATACTGTTGATCAATGTGGAGAATATCGATATAGAGTAAGGGCAAAAATAGATGGTCATTGGTATGCAGACAATTACTCTGTACCTATAACTGTATTTGTAGAAGGAGATATTACATCATTGGATTTTGATGGAAATGATTCATATTTTGTAAACGATTCGATTGATCTATTAGATGTCAATGGTAGCGATTGGACTATAGAATCCTGGGTTTATCCTACAACTGTTCCTGCCAGCGGTACTTTTCCGGCAATAATCAGCAGAAAATATTCTTTTGAACTTTATTTTAGAAATACTTCAGGGAATCTTGGTGTTGGGATGATTGCTCTTGATGGCACGGGAAATGGGTTTGATATTGAGGGTAGTTTTAATTCCGGAAGCGATTATCTGAGTTTAAATCAATGGCATCATATCGCGGTATCACACACCGGAACTTCAACAAAAATGTATTTTGATGGTCAGGAAGTCAGTAGTTCAACAGATCCGGATTTTGATTTGGATGCATCTATAGCTGCGATAAATTTTGGAGCGAGATACAGTAGTAGTAGTGGCGGGTATGTGAGGTACATCGATGATTGCAGACTTGATGAAATAAGATACTCAAAAGTTGCCAGATACACTGTAAATTTCACACCTCATCATTATGATGAATTGGTCGAAGATAGTGATGATATACTTTTGATGCATTTGGATAAAGGTACCGGCTTTGACATAGAAGATGCAAGTGGCAATTTTCATGGAATAGAACTGAGGAAAAGTCCAAATAGTCCCAATTGGAGTTGCGATGCAAATTACAGGGGTTTTTATGTTGCTTCAAATGGCGATGATAATAATGATGGAACGGAATTATCTCCTTGGAAAACTATAGGTAAAGTCAATAGTTCAAGCTTTGAACCCGGTGATCATATCTATTTCAAAAGAGGAGATTCTTGGGAAGAGTTTTTTGATTTTGATGAAACTAAAAAAGGAAGTAATAAAGCTAATATAGTGATTGAAGCTTATGGTACGGGCGACAAACCTGTTATTTCACACAGTGACTATGGAGCTATATTTAACGGAAGCTCATTTCTAACAATAAAAAACTTCAATGTCAAGTCCGATTTAGCTGTACTCGTAAAGGGCGATACTGACAATAATCCTCCCGAAAGCATAAGGGTTCTCAACAATGATATCATAGACAATAATAATAATGGGACAAGCTCTGCAGGAATTTATATCACGGATGGAGCTTTCAATTGTATAGTTAAAAACAATGAAATTTCTAATCACCAAACGGGGATTTGGACAGGCGAAGGAGACGGAGGGTATTCTTTGGGATGCAATAATCTTTTTACTGATAATGCTATTCACGGTAATGAAGAAATAGGTATTGAATTTGACAAAACAGATTGTTCTGCCGGTAACGAAACAAAAGTAATCAACAATACAATATATAATAATGGTAGTCATGGTATCCAAATGGCTTGCAGGTATTATATTATAGAAAAAAATATTGTTTATAACAATGGTCAGAATAATGTTGGTGGAGCAAGTGGGATACATGTTTTTTCCAGAACAGAAAGTGAGAATCAATCAGCGGATAGAGGTGGAGATCACAATATTATCAGGTATAATGAGGTATATGGGACAAAAGATGATACGGGAGCCAGAACGGATGGAAATGGTGTCCAAATAGATATGTGGTGTGATTCAAATCTAATCTGCAATAATGTAATTTATGAGAATGATGGTTCAGGAATTAAGCTAATTGGATCAAGCGGAAATGAAGTTTATAACAATACTCTATATGGAAATGGTCAAGATTTAGGTAGTAGAGCTGGTAGATTTGAGATATCTGTTTTTGATGCTGAATTACCGGGTGGGGGAATATTGCATTCTCAAAACAATTTAATAAAAAACAATATTGGTATGGCTGTTGGTGGTGAAGCTAAGAGATATGCTTGTACCATTGATGAGATATCTACAAATGACAATAATTTATATTCCCATAATTTGTGGTATAATAACTCAAATATCCAACATTTGGCAATAATAAATTCAAATGTATTGACGGAGAAGACTATTTCTCAATGGAATGCATATGCTTGGACTGATTCTGAAATTGCATTAAACCCACTTTTTACCGATGCTTTGAATCACGATTTTACTCTGGTGCATTCATCACCTGCGATTGATATAGGGATAGACCTTAGTACAAATGGAATTTTAGATGATTTTAACAAAAAGCGAAGACCATTGCTTGAGCATTATGATCTTGGAGCGTATGAACACGGATTGTATTGGATTGGGAAATTCAATTCTTCTTGGGGAAATAAGAAAAATTGGTTTGGAGAATTGATGCCAAATATAGAAAGCTGTGTCACTATTTTCCCTGATTATGATTTCAGACCGATTATTTTCAATAATCAAAGCGTGAGAAAAATGGTATTGAAAGACACAGCCAAACTTGAGATTATGCAAAACAATAAGTTGGATATTGAGCCATAGCTGACTGAACCTTTGCCTCAGCACAGGAGTAGTGAATTTATCACAAAAGCGAAGTCAGAGACATTCGCTTATAAAATTTTTGAGCATTTCCTTTAATTCCAGGTAGTTTGAGCTCGTAATAGAAATACTTGTGAATAATGCGGGTTATACCAATCTAAAGGTTTTGTGAACTTTGGTTTCCAATTCTTCCCTGCTTTTCACTTCGTGAATTGTCTTTTTGAATTCCTCTACAATCATGTGAAACTCATCGGTTATACCCAAAGTTTTGATATTGTCACAAAGATTTTCCCAAGATATTCCTTTGTTAGGGCAGTATGTTTTAGACAAGACAGTTGTCAATCTTTCGAAATCAAAAAACCTGGTTTCAGTTGGAATATATGCTCTGAGCATTATTGTAGGATCTCCATTGGAATTTCGGGCAAAAAGTACTGACACAAAAGAAATACCTGTTTCAAAAATCTGTTTTGTCTCCTTTCTGTCATAAGGTACTTGGATGTCTGCAACTGAAATTACACTTTGAAGAAATTTCTGTGTATCTCTTTTATCATTTAGAGAAGTAAGTCTTTCTCTGTCCAATTCTTTCCATTCTGAAATAATAGGTGCGGCCACATCAAATCTGATTGGCTCTTCGCTTAATGAGATGCCGTTCAAAGCTTTTGCTTCTAAGTATAAATCATCTAAAAGTTGAGTTGTTTTTGCTTTCATTGTTATTAAGTTTATTAATATTGCCGCAAAGATATATTTTTAATTCGAATTATTCACCACTTTAATTGTTATCTATTGACAAAAAGGCTAATTTTATTATATAGTCAAACCACATAATTTTTCGGGTTTTTGACTTTTTTCCTTCGACAAGCTCAGGACGAAAACGCTTTTTACTACTATTTTCATAAAAATAAATTTGTCATATTTCCGGAAAAGCTAAATGGTTGAGTATATTTATAAAAATTTTGGGAAATAAATGGGTAGAAGTTATAATAAACTTATTAAAGAAAGGGCAAAAGAGCTGGGTTTTTCTGAAATAGGCTTTTCAAAAGCAGAGAAACTAACAGAAGAAGAAGAAAGACTTAAAGTCTGGTTGGATAAGGGCTTTAATGCCGGTATGGCATATATGAATAATCATTTTGAAAAGCGTTTAGACCCGACAGAATTAGTGCCGGGAGCAAAGACCGTGATTTCCTTGATGTACAATTACCATACGGAACTAAGCCAAAACAATGAGTCCATTTTTAAAGTATCAAAATATGCATATGGAAGGGATTATCACAAGGTAGTCAAGAATAAACTAAAAAAGCTTTTTAAGTATATAAATGATGAAATCCATCCGGTGTCAGGGAGGATATTTGTGGACTCTGCACCTGTGCTTGAAGGAGCTTGGGCTAGGAAAGCAGGATTGGGATGGATAGGAAAAAACTCATTATTGATAAATCCCAAGAAAGGTAGTTATTTTTTCTTATCCGAGTTAGTCATTGATTTGGAACTTGATTATGATAGTCCTATATCCGATTATTGTGGTAAATGCACGAAATGCATTGATGCTTGTCCGACAAATGCTATTCATCCTGATGGCTATATCGTAGATGCTAACAGTTGTATCTCTTTTTTGACAATAGAGAACAAAGAAGAAATACCGGAGGAGTTTAAAAACAGAATGGAAGATTATATTTTTGGCTGTGATATTTGCCAAGAAGTATGTCCTTGGAATCGATTTGCAAAAGAGCACGATGAACCTGATTTTGCCCCTAAAAAAGAATTTTTAGATATGACAGCAAGGGATTGGATAGAGTTGAATGAAACAAAATTCGAAAAATTGTTTTTTGGTACACCTGTCGCCAGAACTAAGTTTGAGGGATTGAAAAGGAATATTGAATTTGTAGGAAAATAAATTGCTTCTTACAAGGATGCACTACTCCTATGCTGATGCAGGGGTATAAATTGAAATGCACCTTATTTTCACATTGTGAACTTATTTTATTATTTTTGGAAAATATTAAAAGCTTTTTTCTAATTTTACGAGATGAAAAACTTTCTTAAGACTTTAGGGCCGGGAATATTATTTGCTTCAACAGCAATAGGGGTATCGCATTTAGTGCAATCTACAAGAGCCGGAGCCGGATACGGATTTACATTGCTTTGGGCGATTGCTCTGGCAAATATATTGAAATTTCCTTTTTTTGAATATGGATCCAGGTATGCAAATACAACAGGTACCAGCCTGATTGACGGATATAAAAAAATCGGTAATTGGATGCTGTATTTGTATTTTTTGATTACAGTAGGAACAATGTTTTTTGTGACTGCAGCAGTTGGTGCAGTAACAGCAGGGTTTATGGACAATCTATTTGGGATATCTTCTATTAGCAATTTTAAAATGCTTCCTGTTATCTTGCTTTTTGTTATTACTTTAGGGATACTTGCCATTGGTAAATTCCGGATACTTGATTCGATGATAAAAGTTGTAGGGATAGTACTTTTTTTTTCGACACTAACCGCTTTTTTTATAGCATTGTACAAAGGTTCGACTGCTGATATTTCAGAAGTAAAAGCTCCTGATATTTGGGATGCTGCCAATATTACTTTTTTAATAGCGCTTATGGGATGGATGCCTACAGCTGTGGATTTATCCACATGGAATAGTCTGTGGACTCTGGAAAGAATCAAGACTTCCGGATATAAGCCTACACTGAAGGAGACTTTGAGAGAATTTAATTTAGGATATTGGATATCTGCTTTTTTGTCGATCTGTTTTGTGACATTAGGTGCATTCCTGATGTTCGGAACAGGTAAAGAAATGCCGAATGGAAGTGCTTCATTTGCTAGTAAAGTGATAAGCCTATATACTGAAACTATGGGGAATTGGAGTTATTGGATAATTGCAGCCTCCGGGTTTTCCATTATGTTTGGGACATCAATAGGCTTATTTGACGGTTATGCCAGATCTTTAGAAAGGGTAGGGGAATTGATATTTTTGAAAAAATCAGATGTTCATCAGAATAAAAAGCCCTATACGATAGCACTATTTATCACCGGGATAGGCGGTTTTTTGATTATTTGGTTCTTCTCGGGCAATCCCAAAGGCTTTAAATTATTGATTGACGTTGCGACAACTTTGTCATTTTTAGTAGCCCCTATAATCGCATTTATAAATTACAGATTGGTCACAATGAGAGATTTTCCTAAGGAGGCAAGGCCGGGATTGCTAATGCATATTCTCAGTATTACAGGAATAATTTTTCTCACCGGTTTTAGTTTATTCTTTTTATGGACAAAGTTCTCTTGAAGGAGAAAAGAATCCACAGACGGATCTTCCCATGGCATGGCATATTTAATTTTTTTTCCTTATCTCGTCTATAATTTTAATAGAAATACTTGTGAATAATGCGGGTCAACCGTAGGGCGAAAAAATTTAATATTCCTTTTTATTAATTATGTCATAAAAGCGTATATTTGTTATGAATTTTAAAAAGAGTTTTATTATGAAATACATATTGACAAGTGCATTGGTAATTGTTTTATCTTGTATAGCTTTTGCACAAAATACCAAGATAAGATTATTGGACTCAAAATACTATTATAAAAGTTCAGAATCCAAGACTTTTTATAAGAGTTTAATATCATTAGATAGTACGACTTACTATATAGAAGGAAATATTTCTTTTGACAATGAAGGAAGAACAATACAGAAATTGGATAAGTTTAAAAAGGATGTGGATTACACAAAAATTGAGGATAGTGATTATGTTTCTATGTCAATGGATCCAATGTTTAAAGAATATGATGGAATAGTCTATATTCAATTTAAAAAGATTGAAGGAAATAAAGAGCATATAAAAAAGCTAATAGCGCGTTTAGACGAAGAATTGATGCACAATGATTCTGCTGTTAATAATTATCTTGATTTTGACAAGGGGGTTGGAATAGCAGAATATTTTAGTAAAGACTTTGATGAGGCTTTTCAAACAATATTTAGTTTGTTGGAAGAAGAGGGGATGATTAAGGATGTACTTCTTGGTAAGAGAGTGTATATGGATGGCGATGATTACAATATTGAGATTTTGTATCCACTAAAATATGAAGGAACTTTTTGGAGTTTTTAATAAATAGTTCAAAATACTTAAGGAATAATTGTGAATATCAGCTATTTTAATAGGCGCATTTCATTCTTTTAGTAATGCGGGTAGCTCCTTTAGGAGTTAGAGGCAAAGAATGGGAAAGCGAAAAAATGAAATACACTTCTTTTAGTAATAACTATTGGCTTTTTCGATGATTTGTTTAAAGTTTTAGTAGAAATCATACTCAATAATGTAATATGGGAAAAGTTAAACATGAAAGAACTAGGAAATATATTGCAATTTTGATTCTGCTTTCAAATATATTCTTTATCAGATTTACCATACTTAATATTTTAACTGGCGGCGGGAAATTTGGTTATGGACTACTTATTTTGCCATTCACCTTCTCTTATCATTTATTTATAGTAACTGCCTTGATTGAGTTGCTTAGAAAGAGAAAGAGTAAACTTACATTGATTTTAAATTATATTGGATTAACTTGGATTATCATTGGAATCATTTTCATTATAACTATGAATTTTTAATAAAGCGAGATGATTGAAAAAGAAAAATATCGTTTATTTATTATAATTAATGGGTCATTAGTATTCTTATGTATAGTGTTTTTGTTTATTTTCTTGAATGGTGAAAAAAATGAAATGCCTTGGGATATAATTGCAATAGGATTTGCTACCGCTATACCAATTGTTTTAGTGCAATATCCAATATTGCTCTTAAGAAAGAATTGGTTTTACAAATTATTAATTTTTTATCTGAGTATGGTCGTTTTTTTGTTTTTATTAGGAGGAATAATTTCATGGAATGAAGCAGTAGGAAGTAACGCTGCCGGAACTTGGTTGGCACGAATGGATGCCGGAATAGGAATGGTATTAATTGGTCAAGTCTTTGGAGGTTTGTTCGGTTTTGTATTGATATTGACGGTTAATTACCTTTATAAGGAAAAATTATTTAATTAAAATTATGAACATTGTCTGTCTAATTAGTTTTCTTCATAAGAAAAATCGAAAAAGCTCGAAATTATAAAAGCATTAATAATTAAAAAAGAATATTTCAATGAGAAAGGAGAATAGTATAAAATCATTTAGACAATTATAAGGATGAAAAATATGGACAAAAGGGTACACCAAAACGATATAAATGGGAATAAGAATTTGAATTGTTTAAATTTTCGATAATTTTTTATACCTTTGATACGTTATTTTTGTAATGGGAACAAAAATAAGGGGCTGAGTTGATTTGATAAAATGCTTATATCATTATAATTACTTGTTATGCGAATATTACTATTAGGACTTATTACTTTAAACCTTTTTTGGAGCTGTGATCCGGAGACGAGTTGCTCTATTGATGATTTATCCGGACAATATATTTTTTTCTCCGATTCAGATACTTCAACACATACTATTCAATTCAGCCGGGACTCTATAGGTTTTACTACAACAGGACTACTTGGATATGGGTTTTGGTTTCCTAATGCTCCACTTTCGGGGAGGCTGGATGGCTGTAAGATTATTTTGGATGAATATAAAAATGTAAAGAGGGAAGGATTGCCTTCGCCCGGAGGTACTCCAAGGTTTTATTATGAAACACTTGAAGGGAACGGTGAATTTTTTCCCGAAAACGACTCAATATTTATGTTTATACATTATTACAGAACAGAAAATTTTCAGCTTAATTACGAAGGGAACATTTATTTCAAAAAAAAGCGTTAAATTTTTTTATTACCAAAGTAACTTTATAGTGTAAAATATGCGTCATTTTAAAGTTAGAATGGTACAAGATTTTTTTTGAGTAATTAAAAAATGTTAATCCCCAACTTGCGGTACAATCTATGATAATCAACTTTGCTTTTATAAGGTGTATTTTATTTTTTAGCTTTATCACAAGAAATTTTGTTTATGTGGGCAACATTGCGTACCTACGGCACGCATTTTAGTTGGTCAATAGCCTTTTATGCGAAAAAATGAAATGCACCTCTTTTATAAGATATATTGATTTTTATAATATGTTTTTGTATCTTTACGTTTTGAATAGATAAAAGAATAGAAAAGATGGAGAATGTAACATATAATGAAGATAATATAGTTTCCCTCGATTGGAAAGACCATATTAGGCTTAGACCGGGAATGTATATAGGTAAACTCGGTGATGGATCAGCCCCTGATGACGGAATTTATATATTGATAAAAGAGGTTTTGGATAACTCTATTGATGAGTATGTGATGGGCTATGGGAAGAAAGTGGAAGTGAACATCAAAGACGATAAAGTCACAGTTCGTGACTACGGTAGAGGTATCCCATTGGGAAAGGTTGTAGATTGTGTATCCAAGATAAATACCGGTGGTAAATACGATTCCAAGGCATTTAAGAAATCTGTGGGACTTAATGGTGTCGGGACAAAAGCTGTCAATGCTTTGTCAGACTATTTTATGGTAAAATCCATAAGAGACGGCAAAAGCAAAATGGCTGAATTCAAGAAAGGGGAAATCACCAATAATGGTAAGATAGTAAAATCCGATGAACCAAACGGGACTATTATCGAGTTTGTCCCTGATAGTACAATATTCAAAAACTTCCATTTTAGAGCAGAATTTGTAGCGGATATGCTCTGGAACTATGCTTTTTTGAATTCTGGGCTAAGATTGAAATTCAATGGAGAGACTATGTACTCCAAAAATGGGCTTTTGGACTTGCTATCCAAAAAAGTCAATGAAAAAAATCTAAAATATCCTATCATCTATCTCAAAGGTGATGATATTGAAGTTGCTTTGACGCATGCCAATAGCTATGGAGATGATTATTACTCCTTTGTAAATGGGCAATTTACTACTCAAGGGGGAACGCATCTTAATGCTTTTAGAGAAGCTATTGTAAAAACAATTCGTGATTTTTATAACAAGAATTTTGATTCCAGAGATATACATGCGGGAGTAATCGGAGCGATTAGTGTGAGGATAGAAGACCCTATATTTGAGTCTCAGACCAAAACAAAACTTGGGTCTAATAATATAGGACCGGATGGACCGAGTATGAGGGCATTCGTCGGTAATTTTATTTCTACCGAATTGGATAATTTTCTTCATAGAAATGATGAAACGGCCAAAGCCATTTTAGCAAAAATAAAACAGGCTGAAAAAGAGCGTAACGAGATTGCAGGGATAAAGAAAATAGCCCGTAAAAAAGCCAAAGTGGCCAATCTTCACAATAAAAAACTTCGCGATTGCAGAATTCATTACAATATGACCAAAGGCGATCCGGAGATTAAAGACAAAAGTACAATTTTTATCACGGAGGGTGATTCCGCAAGTGGATCAATCACCAAAGCGAGAAACGTACAGACTGAAGCAGTATTTAGTTTGAGAGGAAAACCTCTTAATTGTTTTGGACTTACTAAGAAAATAGTGTATCAGAACGAAGAATTTAATCTATTGCAACACGCTTTGAATATAGAAGAGGGATTGGAGGGACTAAGGTACAATAGAGTTGTGATTGCTACAGATGCCGATGTTGATGGAATGCATATCAGATTATTGCTTCTGACATTTTTCTTGCAATTTTTTCCGGAGTTGGTCACTCATAATCATCTGTTTATTTTGGAGACCCCGCTCTTTAGAGTAAGGGACAAAAAACAAACATTTTATTGTTATTCGGAGGAGGAAAAACAAGCAGCTATTGAAAAGTTGAGAGGTAAAGCTGAAATCACCAGATTCAAAGGTTTGGGGGAGATATCACCCGATGAGTTTGGAGGATTTATTGGTGACGATATTCGCTTAAGCCCTGTCAATCTCCAAAGCTCAACTGAAGTGGAAGAATTATTGTCCTATTATATGGGAAAAAATACACCTTCAAGACAAGATTTTATTATCGGAAATCTTAAGGTTGAACTCAATGATTTTGAAGATGAACTGAATAAGGGTAAAATCAAAGTAGGAGCTGGAGCTTAACTCGAATTCAGAGATTTTGTTTAAGTAAAATCAACTAGCTTGCAGAAGAAAAAGCCTAAAAAATACTAAGGATTAAGAGCTGGTATGTCTCCCTTCACCTGCTAAGGGAAGGGTCTGGGATGGGCTCTGATGTCCGTATTGAGTTGAAGGTCTCTGACCTCTCAAATTTACTTATGCCATTTTGTACTTTCACTAAGAAAGTCCGTGAATAATGCGGGTTAATTTGCCAAACTTACAATAACTTTTTCAATCTATTACATTAAACAAAACATTACTTTTAATCTTCATTTTTGAATTATCATATAAAAATATTTTTCTAATATCAACAGCAGAGTTGACTTCAGGATGATATTTGTAGTATTCCCGCGGTGGTATTGTGACACTATCATTTGAATTTGGTACAGTATGATTTGACCAATTACCCGATGTATGCCACATATTGCTTTCTTCGCCAAGCCAATATATTCCAAATTCGTAAGCTCCTAAATCAATAGTATTCAATAACGGACGAGGCACACTATCCAAATCAATTAGGGGTGCATTCGTCTTTGTTCCATTGTCGATACATTGCGAGATATCCTGCAAATGATAATTATGCGCTGAAATATTTACAAATTTCGGATCAAATGTCATTATTGCAGTTCCGCTTGGAGCATTAAATCCATTATTGAAAAAATCAGTATAGTAGATATCGATATTAAGAGGATATGAAACACCTTGGTGATATGCTGTCCTGTAATAATTCTGCACATTGGTAATAATCGAATTAACCAACTTGTTGTGATTATTCGATCTATCGCAATTGAACAAATAATCTCCACCATCTATCACACAATTTACGATTGTATTGCTATCGCAAATAGATTCCAATTCATAATAAAAGAAATCTATTACATTTTCAGATGTATTTTGAAATATACAATTTTCAAATACATTATGTCGTCCTGCATATTGGGCTCCTTCGTCTTCACCCGTATCATAAAACAAAACCGCACTAAGGGTATTTATCGCTTTACACCCTTTAAAAGTATTGTAACTTGCTCCATCCCTTATGGTAAATCCATACAAACCTTGAATTGTACATTTTGAAAATACATTGTTTTTACACCCTCTATGCCGGACATAAAATCCTCCGCCAAGATTTTTAGCAGTACTGTTTTTGACCAAATTATTTTCACAATTTCCTTTAAAACCTATTCCATGCCCATCATGATCCAGATTACCTATGCGTTCAGCATAACAACTGTCAAGTATATTATAGTTGCCTTCCAGTACAATATAATAATCCATAGCTGCATTGTCTGTATTTTGATCACAATAGATTTTACAATTAAGTATTTTATTGGAATCGCCGGCAATAGAAATACCCTCGGCAGCGGCATTTTCAATAAAACAATCTCTTAAAATATTATTGTCACCACCATTCCCGTCATCATCAGGACTAAATGTAATACCACTACCATCATAAGAATCACTGACATCCCCGAAGTCGGTTGCAGTAATATTTTCCAATGTTATATTCGATGCGCCCCAACCATCAATAGCCTGCTCATAAGAAGAGATTTGTATATTTTTGATATTAATAAATTTTTGTGAATATAATGCAATCGCAACTCCTGTAGTTCTATCCCCACCGTTCAAAAGAGGCATAATAGCCGGATCAAGCGGGTCACCAAATTGGTGTTCAAGGTCGGGATTATCACCGGGAGTATTTTGGTATCCTGCAAAAGTGATAAGCGATATACCGGTTCCGCTTTTTTCAAATACTACATTTTCATTTCCGTAATTGCCGGCTTTGATATAAACCGTATCTCCCGGTGCAACGGGACTTGCTGCCGATGCGGCATAAGTGATTGTACGCCATGCTTGTGCTTCGCTTGTACCTGAATTGTTGTCATTTCCTGTAGTCGAAACATAAAATGTTCTTCCGAGACGAGTAGTTCCTTTCAACATACCGGTTCCAAAACTTGTTGCCCACACTTCGTTGTGATCATAAGGATTGAAAAATATGCGCATCGGTTGAGCAAAAGGAAAATTCAATTGCATAAAACCGGGATTTGATTGAGACATATCCGATGAATACCACAATCCTTGTGTTTCTGTTGTGATATATGCAATGTCGCGAAAATCGGGGTGAACGGTCAAAGAATTAACCCTGTAAAGATTATTGAGTCTGGTCCAATTCACACCGCGGTCAGTTGTTTTAAACACTCCTCCTACTTCATTCGGGTAATGTCCCCAATGACTAAAAACACAGGCATACCAAGTGTTTTGAGCGGGATCATGAGGGTCAATTATCACGTCTTTTGTCCAGCGATACATATCAGGATGAGAACGATCGTACCAAGTTGTTCCATTGTCAGTACTGTAAAACACTCCTGAACTTTCCGTGAAATCTCCTGATGAATTTATTCTGCCCGAATAACTACAAACCAAAGTATTGTCAGATAATATTCTAATATTGAAAGGATGCCCTTCGGTACGAGGAGGATTTGAAAGTTTGCTCCAGTTTGCTCCCGAATCGGAAGAATAAAATATACCACCATCAGTGCTATGGACAACACTTGCATACATTTTGTCGGGATCATTTGGTGACAATGCAATCCACACTACGGGATGCCCGAAGTCATACAGTGTTGACCAAGTAAAACCATTATCGTCCGATTGCAAAATGGCTCCGGTTCCACTATCAATTCTTGAGTCTTCCAAATATGTACTTTGGTATAAATCATGGATCGAAGAAACCGCTGCAAATAGTTTTCCGTTATCGGATCTTCTAACTACTTGATAAGTGCTATTATAATCATTGCCCGAATAGTTTTTATTCCAACTTTTACCACCATCCGCACTTTTAATACCTGTGAAATCGGTGTAACTGGCAAATATACTGTCTTTATCAATCCATGTCAACCACCAGGAACTTGTTACTTCCAATCCGTTGGAGTGATAATCCAATCCTTTAGGTGTTTGGCTTCCGGGAGGATTGCTTTCATTTTGGGGAACATATATTTGTTGCCAACTATTTCCGCCGTTTCTCGATGTGTGAGCAAATCCCCAATCGGTCACCACAACAATATCCGGATTATTCGGGCAAACATCAATGCCTAAAATAGATTCAGCCCAGCTCCAATCCAAATCTCCATTATCTCCCATCCAACCCGTAGCTATATTTTGATTGTTGGTTGTTAGAAAAGTATTTGTCCAGGAATTTCCTCCATCGGATGATTTATAGACGATTTGATTTGCTCCGTTTTCATCTGCACCAGCCATATAAACTATGTCGATATTATTAGCTGCCATAGCAACAAAATATGGAAAATCACCCGAATTTATACCATTATTTGCACGTGTCCAGCCGTTGCTATCAGGATAATTGAGTCTAAAAACATCCGCTTCATTCGACCAATATTCGGTTGGACTAATATCAGGCCACATATCAACGGAAAGCCTTGCAACACAAAACAAACGTACATTTCCGTCTTGTTTAGCACCTGTCAGCGTTAATATTCCGAAATTCGCCGGCATTTCATCATCATAATTTTCAAGATTAAAACTATTACCATTATCATGTGAAGTTAATAAACCGTCGATGCAACCGATGTAAATATCATTTCCGTCCCAAAATACACCACCAACATATAGATCATTGGCTGTATAAATTTGCGTAAAAGATGCTCCTCCGTCATCAGAATAATATAATTCCGAATAGCTACTCAAAATCACTCTTTTGGTACTATTGGGGTCGGCAAATAAATAATATGTTTCCGCTGAAGTCGGATCACCTGATAATCCCGACCATGTTTTTCCACCATCAGTGCTTTTTACAGGTGTTCTTTCATTAGGCCAGGGATAATTTGCTATTGAATAAAGGGTATCGGGAGAACTTGTAAAATTTATTTTACTTTCAATATTAGCCCTGATCTGTCTAAAATCCAATAAATCCCAACTTTCCCCTTCGTCTTTGGAATTGTAAATTCCGCTCATATCACAAGCAATATATATTTCTTTATTGTCAAAAGGATTTATAGAAGGCGAAAACATTGCTCCACCGCCACCTAAACCGGAATGCATCCATTCACCCGATTGTCCTTCATCGATCACTACGATATTGGATATATTGGATGTAGTGGTATCACCGTCATTATCTATTGCTTTGGCTGTAATGGCATAATTTCCTCCATTTGGCTTAAGCCATTTGTATTCATAAGGTTCTGATACATCTTCTCCGAGAAAAGTATTCCCTGCATAAAACATCACTTTTACCACAAATCCATCCGGATCAGAAGCATTTGCCGACATGGAAATATCTTCTCCTATCAAGTAGGTTGAACCCGTAACCGGCGTTAAAAGCGTGACAACCGGTGCGTTATTGACTTTTACCAAATCACTATACTTATAAGTAAAATTATCAATGGAATAAGAGTATTCAAGAAAACTTATTGCGCTAAAAATGATGATAAGAAAAACACGTAAAAAATATATTTGGAGTTTCATATTTGAACAAAGTCGATTAATAAATTAACAAAACAATCATTTGGTAGATGATATATAAAACTTATATGCTGCAATAGGGTGAATCTAAAAAATTCAATTTTTTCATTTTAAAAGAACCCTGGTTGAGTAATACCAAATTAACTTTATTAAAAAACAATAGCTATCGCGCTTGAAAGTCCTACCTGCCGCTTAAGACCCAGAAGCACACCATGCAATCCGATAAGAAAGTAAAAGATGTTGAAGATATTGTTTTATCTTTGATGAAACACTCTTGGTTTTTGGCACAGCACCCCCCCCTCTGTGAAATATTCATAACTGAATTTCACAAGGCAGGCCTCTGCCATCCCGCGAATGCCTTGCTCTCTCCCTTATGTTTTTCTCCACTTTTATTTCAAAATAATCTTTATTTTTTCTCCACAGCCGCCCCCTCTGCCTACCCGCAAAAGCCCTGCGCTCCCCCTTGTAGTTTTACTTCACTGCGTTACGTAAAACGACAGGGGGAAGTAGCAACCCGCAAAGGCAGGTTAAATAAAAACTCAGGTTATTTTTGAAACGGGAATTGCGCGTTTACCCCGTGAAACCAACGAAGTGTTTCACTTGGGGTTGGCGGCAACTCCGGTTTCGGAGTAAAACGGAGAAACAGGAGGCTGTCCCGCTAAACATCGGAAAGGCTGCGTGGCAAAAATAAGCTATCCCAAAGCGAAACAAGACTGCTACGCTTCGCTCGCAGAATCCTGTTTCAAAAATACCAGCATCCTTTTTGCTTCGGTTTTAAAAATACCATAATCCTTTTATTAGTTCTCATAAAATATCACTAACAGTTAAAAAAACTACGAATTTGCGAGCGATAGCGTGGCAATCTCGCTTCCGTCAGGACCTGCGTTTTAAAAAACCTTTCTCTTATATATGTTTGTAGAAATTTGGTTTACAGCACCTCTATGGTCTCTATCACATCTCCCTGTTGAATGGAATTAACAACCGCCTGGTCCTTTTCGCTTTTTACCTTTCCGAATACGGTATGTCTTCCGTCCAACCACGGTGTTTCAACATGGGTGATGAAAAATTGACTACCGTTAGTTCCGGGACCTGCATTTGCCATCGAAAGAATACCGGGACTATCGTGTTTCAGATCAGGATGAAATTCGTCTTCAAATTTGTATCCCGGACCACCCATACCATTTCCCATCGGACATCCTCCCTGGATCATAAAATCATTGATAACCCTGTGAAATTTTAATCCATCATAATAACCCGCTTTAGCCAAACCGGTGAAATTAGCTACGGTTTTAGGTGTTTTAGTCGCAAAAAGGGTCAAATTGATATCTCCTTTATTGGTTTTCATCACTACGGAAAGATCTTCATCAAATTTTGCTGAATTTATTGCATCCAGCATTTCCTGTTTATTTATTTTATCAATTGCTGACATAGTTATATTTTTTGAAATGCAAAAGTAACTATTACATGGTAAATATAATGACAAACATTTAGTTTTTTATAAAAAATACGGTTTTGTACTTGTTTATAAGTACAAAAAAGCATATATTTGTACTTATTAACAGGTACAAAAACAAAAAGATGAAACGAACATGAATTTTTTTAATCATAAAATACATACAAAGTTATGATTATCCGTCAGCTGACGGACATGAGAGTTCCTGAAATCGAAGATTCACGAACACAAATAAAAAAAAATAATAAGTTTCGTGAGTAATGTATTATAAATTTTTATTAATTTTTTACAGAATAAAAATTTTAAACAGATGAAAGAAATATTTAAAAAATTAATAATAGATTCTCAACAAAAAGAATATAATAACATTTCTTTTCGTGATTATAAGATACCATTAAAAACAAAAAAAATTGTGTCTTTGATAGGAGTAAGAAGGAGTGGTAAAACATTTATTTTGTATGATTTAATCAATAAATTGAGAAAAACGGAAAATAGAGAAAATATTATTTTTATAAATTTTGAAGATGACAGATTATTTCCTCTTGAATTGAAAAACCTGGATTCACTAATTGAGGGATATTTTGAATTATTTCCACAAAAACGCAAGGAAAGAATTTTTTTATTTTTAGATGAAGTGCAAAATGTTAAAGGATGGGAATTATTTGTAAGGCGAATTTATGATAATCTGAATATACAGATATATATTACAGGTTCTTCTTCAAAACTGCTTTCAAGTGAAATTGCAACTTCATTAAGAGGCAGGACTATCACTTATGAAATATTTCCTTTTTCATTTAAAGAATATTTGATATATAAAAATATTAATATAGATTTTTATTCATCAAATAGTATTAGTTTTATTAAAAATGCTTTCAACAAATACCTTTTTGAAGGTGGATTTGCAGAAACATTTGATGAGGAACCGGATATTCAGTTGAAAATACTTAAAAATTATCTGGATTTAATTATTTATAAAGATCTTATTGATCGATATGGAATCAAAAATCACGGATTATTAAAAAATTTAATAAAGTATTTGACAGTAAATATGGGAACATTATTTAGTGTTAATAAAATGTATAATGATTTTAGATCAATGGGTTTCAAATTTAGCAGAAACACATTGTATGAATATCTTTCCATTCTTCAGGATACTTATGCATTTTTCTCTGTCCCTGTATTTAGTAATTCAATTAAATCGGAACAAAGAAATCCCCAAAAAACATATTCAATTGATAATGGTTTTAAACAACTTTTTAATATTTCATTTACGAATGATTATAGTAAATTGTATGAAAATCTTGTGTTTTTGCAATTGAGAAGAAAAACAGATGAGATTTTTTATTTCAAACAAAAACAAGAAATAGATTTTTATATTCCTGCTAATTTACAGAAATTAATAAATGTAAGTTTTGATATAAATGACAAAGAAACTTATAACAGGGAAATTAATTCTTTAAATGAAGGGATGGAGTATTTTAATCTTAAAAATAGTTTGTTAATAACATCGGAAATAGAAGATGTTGTGAAAATAGAAGATAAAACCATAAATATTTTACCCCTTTGGAAATGGTTGTTGACTTGACATTAATATAAAAAACAAGTTATTTAAGATGTATCCTTTCTATTCTTGAAGTACATCGGTTTTTTTTATATCTTCGCAAACAAATTTCAAGCAGATGAATCATTTCAGACTTATATTTATATTTTTATTTTCAACAATACTTAGTTTACCGGTTTTTGCACAGCCTTTTCCAGATCAGCAATTTGTGATAAGAGGAATAGAAGAACTATCGGAATATGAAGATTCCAGTCAAAATGTAACGTATAATTCCACAACAAATTCAATGGAGCTTGATGAAGGCTTTACACAGGGTTTTTATATATCCAAACCGCTGAGTTTTCCGGAAAAATTCAATCGTGGATTGCCCTCGTGGAACGGTCATGCTCCGGAAGATCAAAAATCTTCATTCAGGGTTTCCATGAGGTTCAAGATGTCTTATAGTTGGTCAAAATGGGTAACGGTCGGATATTGGGACAAATATATCTGGACTTATTACGGTTCTACCGTTTTTGACGGAGGTAAAGTTGATATTGACTATGTCAAACTGGATGTTTATATATCGGAATATCAATATAAAATCGAATTTAAAAGAACTAATCCGGATTTTGAACCTCCAAGTTTAAAACAACTGAGTTTTTTCGTTAGTGATTCCCGTACAACAGATCAGATAATTATTTCGCAATTAGTAAATGATAATCCACCGGAGATATTTATTTCTACCAATTTTGTATATCAATATGGAGTTGATCCCGTGATTGGAAAGAGAATTTGTTCTCCGTCATCATTGTCTATGATTATTCAATCTTTTGGTTACGATGTAGATACCTATGATTTTGCAGTCAGAACAAGAGATCCTTACTGGGATATTTTCGGAGATTGGCCAAGAGGGGTACAAAGCGCTTCCGAATATGGATTGAGAGGAAGAGTGACAAGATACCGGAGCTGGACAGAGGCTTATGAAGTATTGAAAAACGGAGGAAGGATAGCTATTACCGTTGGACCTCCTTTATTTAGCGGACATCTGATGATGTTGGCTGGTTTTGATGAATACGGAAACCCTCTTTTGCACAATCCTGCACGAACAGATGGCTATGGTATTGCTTATGATAAAAAGCAGATATCAGAATCCTGGTTTAACAAGGGAGGAATTTCATATACTTTTTACGATGAAAACGCTACGGCAACAGAAGATATCAGTTTGGATAATAAAGAAAGTATAAAAATTTATCCAAATCCGGTTGTAGATAAACTGAATATTGATTTTGAACTTGAAAACCAACAAAATGTCGAAGTTAAAATCTACAGTACATTAGGTCGTCTTGTTTATGATAAAAAATTCTATCAAACAAATGGTCAAATACAAATTTTGCTGAATAACAGTATTCCAGGCGGAACGTATATTTTAAATCTGTTATCAAAAGGAAGAAAATTGTCGAAATTATTGATCAAAAAATGAAATACACCCCAAAAAATGATCTGCTGTAACTTTTTTGCTACAGATACGTAATATTTAAAAACTAAGTGATATAGAAAAAACATGACTACAACGGAATACAATAAATGTGTTGATTTATATTCGGATAATATTTACCGTTTTGCATTGAAAAATGTTCGCGATTCAAATACGGCAAATGATATTGTCCAGGACACATATTTGCGTTTGTGGCAACATGTGAAAGAAGTGGATTTTGAAAGGGTAAAATCATATTTGTTCAGGATAACAAATAATCTGATAATCGATCTTTACAGAAAAAATAAATTTGTTGCAGATATAGAGAATATATCACAGGAAAATTATTCTTACAATCACGAATATTCCGATTTGAAAGAAAGTTTGGACAAAGCAATTAAAACTCTTTCCAATATCCAAAGAACAGTTATTTTACTACGCGACTATGAAGGGTATTCTTATGATGAGATAGGAGAGATAACGGGTTTAACACAGTCACAGGTGAAGGTATATATTTATCGCGGGCGAAAAAAAATGAAAGATCATCTAATAAAATCGGGAGTTGAATTATGATAAACAGAGAAAATTATGAAATATGGTTTTTGGATTATTTCGAAGGAGATCTTTCGGAAGAGGATATCCGTATTTTATATGATTTTTTGGATAAAAACCCTGAACTTAAGGAAGAATTTGATGATTTTGAGCTATTAACTCTTGATGCAGGGAAAGCAACGTTTAATAAAAAAGACAATTTAAAACAAAATCTGAATATCGATACTATTGCAGATCTGGATGAATTTGAAACACTTGCCGTTAAAGACCTTGAAGGAGAAATCAACAAAACCGAAAAAGCGGAATTAAACAGTATTTTAAGATTTTCGGAAGAAAAGAATAAAGAATTTCTGGCATTTAATCATACTATTCTAAAGCCTGAAAAAGATTTAATTTACAAAAATAAAAGAAGCCTGAAAAGGAAAACAGATATTGTTGTTCCTATGTGGGTTAAAATTGTAACTTCCGTCGCTGCTGTTTTATTGCTGTTGGTATTTGCAAAGAGTATAATAAATGATAATTCCACTAAAATTGAAAATAATACCAAAATAGTGGAAAATGATCATAAAAATCTAAAAAATAATGTTGATAAAATCAATGAAAAAATAATTGTAGAAGATATTACTCAAAAAAAGAAAAACAGTACTAAAGACATATCACTAAAATATGTTAAGAATCAGAAATCTCGTAATAATTCAGGAGAAAAAACGCAAAAAGAATTGAGAAAAGAAGAAAATAAAAACAATTTGATTGCATATTCAGTAGTTGATATTTCAATTCCGGAAAGGAAATCCTCATTCAAAATCAATAATCCGGCACCGGCATTAAAATCAATTGTATTGTTACAAGGAAATACACCGAAAATAATAACAAAGCCGGAAAAAACAGAAATTGTAGAAGCTTTAACCCCAAAGCAATTTTTAATTAAAACAGTTAAGACCAAGTTGGAAATAGACAATAAAGATTATAATAAGATCAATCCAATTGAAATAGCTTCCGCCTCATTGGAAAAACTTAATATTGCTAAAATGGATTATAAAGAAGAGTCAAAATCAAAAAGAAAACATTTTGCTTTAAATATTAGGGGATTTGAAGTGGAAAGAAGCTGGGTCAGTAATTAATGCTCTGCACAAGAATAAATTAAAATTTTAACAATTTTAGCAGCATTTTACCTGTTAAAAGTATCTTGTATATAAAAGGTTGCCGGTTGTTTTATTTTTTAATGATTCTAAAAAACGCATTATGATTAAATCTTTTACTATTTCTGCAATTATTGTTATTTCTTTTTTCTCTTTAGTTCTTCTTGGTAATAATCCGGACAGAATAAAGAATAATTCAATTAATGGTAGCAGTACAATTGTTTTGCCCTGGATAAAAAATGCAGGACAATATGATAGCAAAGTTGCTTTTGCTACTAAAACACGTGTGGCTGATATTGCCATTTTAAACAATGGAGATTTAAATTATTTCGTAAATATTGATTCCGGTGAAAGATTTCATTTCACAGAGACCATTTTAAATAAAAAACTAAAGAATACTCAGATTACAGGTGAAAATATATCTCAGACAAAATTCAATTTTTTAAAACAGGGAAAAGGAAAAAAAATTGCAGATATTTCTTCTTTTAATACTGTGGATTTTGGAGAAATATATGATGGATTGACAATGAATATTAATATCAATGGGAATAATATTGAAAAAGTAATAAAAATAGAACCCAATGCAGATCCGGCATTTATTCAGTTCAAATTAAATGGAATTGACGATATGTGCGAAAACGAAGAAGGAGAATTGCAGTTGGAAATAAACAACAGGATCATTTCTTTCACAAAACCTATTGCCTGGCAAATGATAGAAGGGAAAAAAGTGAATATTGCAGTAAAGTATAACATAAAAGAAGATTTTGTTTATGGTTTTGAATTGGGAAATTATGATCCTAAATATACTTTATTTATTGATCCGTTACTTTCTTCAACTTTTATAGGTGGAAGTCAATTTGATTTTGCAGAAAAAGTGTTAGTTGGAAAAAACGGACAGGTTTATGTTGGAGGAGTTACAAGTTCTTCTGATTTTCCTGTAACCAATGGTGCTTATGATGAAACGTACAATGATTCTACGGATATTTTCATTGCAATGTATAATTCCGGTCTTTCCGTTTTGGAAACTTGTACTTATATCGGAGGATCTGATGTAGATATATTAAAAGATATGAAACTGGATACAGCAGGCAATGTTTATTTTGTCGGCAGGACAGAATCCAAAGATTATCCGACTACTACCAATGCATTTGATACGATATTCAATGGATTAGGTCTTATTTCGTACGGAGATATGATAATTTCCTGTTTGGATCGTAAGTTAAATGAATTGAAATACTCAACTTTTGTAGGAGGCGATTACGATGATATAGCTATCGCTTTTGATTTTGATATGGAAAATAATCTTGTTGTAACAGGTGTTTCAGATAATGGAATTCCGTCTGTTGGGCCACAACTTTATCCCGGCACAAAAGAATTTGTCTTTTTCAAAATGAATGATAGTTTATCTAATTTATTAGCTTCCAACAGCATTCAAACAGATAGCCTTACAGTCCCTATTGATATAGTTGCAGCTGATAATCATACGGTTTTTATTACAGGAACGACAACAGATCCATCATTTCCCGTAACTTTAGGAGTTTTTTCTGATACATTAGAAGGCAGATCAGATATTTTTATTATCAGGTTACCTGATGATCTTTCCAATATAGAAGCATCTACATTTTTGGGAGGCAAAAAGGATGAGATTCCGGGAAGTATTATTACAAATGATTTGACATATATTTATTTATCAGGATCGACAAATTCTCCTCGTTTTCCTACTACGTTAAATGCTTATGATACTATTTTTGCAAATTCTGTTATGTCAAACGAAGATGCTTTTTTATGTATTATGGATTTTGATTTAAGCCATCTTGAAGCATCTACGTTTTTAGGAGGTAATAACATAGACATAGCGGGAGAATTGATTGTAGATTCGTCAAAAAATGTTATTTTATCAGGATTTACATATTCCTCTGATTTTCCTGTTTTCTGCAATTCTTATGATGATTCATATAATGGAGGAGCGGATGGTTTTTTAGCAAAATTTTCTCCAAAACTGGAAAACCTCTTGAATTCAACATATTTTGGGGGATATGACAATGATTTTTGTTATTCGATTACGAAAGATATATCAGGAAATATTTTTACTGCCGGATTTACCAATTCAATTGATTTTCCGGTATATCTTGGATATGATAGTTATTATAACGGAGACGGAGGAGACGGATTTGTTTTAAAGATGACCCCGGATTTCGAAAAACCATTTCCTTGTTGTTCAGATATATTGGCACCCGCGCCTTATTCAACAGATCTGCCATTGGATATAAAAGTAGTATGGGGAGAAGCCAGAGGAGCAGCCGGATATTATTTTTCCGCCGGTACTTCGAGTGATACATTTGATATTGTGAGCCATCTGGATATGCGCGATACTACAAATTATATTTTACATAATCTATCTTGCGGAGATACTATTTTTATACAAATAAATCCATACAATGATTATGGTATAAATAAGAATTGTGAAAAAATATGGTTTAAAACCCATGAACCCTTTTCTCAGCTAAACAATGTTTCAATTTGCGAAGGAGACAGTGTTGAATGGCAAGGTAGTTATTATACAGATTCCGGAGTATATATTGAAAATTATACGGACATCTATGGTTGTGATAGTACTTATACTCTTGTTTTGGATGTAAATCCTAATTATTATGAATATGAAGAGCAGGAAATATGTGAAGGTGATTCATATTTTTGGCAGGGGGAATACTATGCAAATGCAGGAAATTATACTAAAAACTATAATACGGTTGATGGCTGTGACAGTATTTTTGAACTTGATTTAATTGTTTTTCCATCATACTTGTTTTCTGAAAATATGTCAATGTGCAAAGGAGACACTATTGAATGGCAGGATTATGTATTGACATCAGGTGGCACGTATTATGCAGAATATGAAACAATCAACGGTTGTGACAGTTCCTATATTTTGACCTTAAATCTATTGCCAACATATGAGTTTTATGACACAGCCTCTGTTTGTGAGGGAGATTATTTTGATTGGCAGGGACAGAGTTATGCATTTCCGGGAAATTATCAAAAAACATACGAAACAATAGAAGGGTGTGATAGTATTTATTATTTGAATTTAAATCTAAGTGCTAATTATCATTTTGAAGAAGATGCAATGATGTGTTCAGGAGATACCTTTTCGTGGCAGGGAATGTTGCTAGACAGTACGGGAACCTATTATATGGAATATACATCAATCGACGGATGTGACAGTACCTATCAACTGGATTTAACCGTTTTATCAGTTTATCATTTTGAAGAGGATGCAATGATATGTTCTGGAGACACATTTTCGTGGCAGGGAATGTTACTTGATAGTACGGGAACATATTATGCAACATATAGTACTGTTAATGGTTGTGATAGTACATATCAGTTGAATTTAACCATATTACCAGGCTATTATTTTGAAGAAGCAGCCGGGATATGTGAAGGCGATACATTATCGTGGCAGGGAATGTTGCTTGACAGTACCGGAACCTATTATGCATCATACTCAACTATAGATAATTGTGATAGTACATATCAGTTGAATTTAACAGTTTCACCAAATTATTATTTTGAAGAAGAAGCAGAGATATGTGAAGGTGATACACTGATATGGCAGGGAATTAATATTGATAGTACTGGAACATATTATGCTCAGTATGAAACAACGGAAGGATGTGATAGTATTTACCAAATTTATGTTGAAGAAATAATAATCGACAATACGGTAATTCAAAATGGAGACACATTATTTGCAGTTTTGGATAGTGCAGCAACATATCAATGGGTTTCTTGTCCGAATTATGATACTATACAGGGAGCAAATGAATGGTTTTATGTGACGGTAGAAACCGGAAATTATGCGGTAATAATTAATAAAGAAGACTGTTCCAAGACATCTGAATGTGTAAGTGTTGTTAATTCAGGTATTGCAAAATTTGATACACCGGAAATTAAAATATACCCAAATCCCGTCAATACTCAATACTTAAATGTTTTTATCAATAATTATGAAAATGTGGATAAACTTACATTATGTGATCTTTCGGGCAGAACAATAAAGAAATTCGATGAGATAAAGAAATTGAATAAAATCGATGTAAATAATTTGATTCCGGGATTATATTTTGTTCGTTTATATACGGAAAAAGGTATTATTAATAAAAAAGTTGTAATATTGAAGGAGTAGGATGGAGTAAATGATCTTTTTATTGCTGAGTACCGTTGATAATAAAGATTGATGAGAGATTGAATGAAGATTGAGTTAGATTGAAGATGTAAAAATCTCTTTTCTATCTTCCTGAGCTCTTTTTGACCAGGTTATTTTTCGAACCATTTATCAATTTCTTTATTGGCTTTATTGTGAGAAAGAAACTCACCGCTATCAAATTGTTCCTTAGCATGAGAGACAGCATTTCATTTTTTCGCTTTTCCCTTCCTTCGCCTCTGACTCCTCCCAAAGGGATAAATAAAGGAGAACCCAACCCGCAATGCGAAAAAATGAAATACACCTATCAATAAAGACTATAGTTTTTTATATCTTTATATCGTTAATTTAATCCGAATTATTCACTACTTTAATAAAATTAAAAATATTAACACATGAAAGAATCAAATACTATTTCCTGGAATGAATTTTCCAAGGTAGAAATACGTGTAGGTACTATTACTGATGCAGAAGTATTTGAAAAAGCAAAAAAACCTGCATATAAGTTAAAAATAGATTTTGGAGATCAGGGTATTAAAAAGTCCTCAGCTCAGATCACCAAACGCTATTCTGTATCTGAATTAGTTGGGAAGCAAGTAGTGGCCGTAGTTAATTTTCCCCCTAAACAAATCGCGGATTTTATGAGTGAATGTCTGGTATTGGGTGTCGTTGATGACGATTCAGTTGTGTTGTTACAACCGGATAAAGTCGTGAAAAACGGACTAAGAATAGGGTAATCAGGATAAATAGTATGAAGTAGTAATAAACAATTCCATCTAACTAAATTACAAATCAAAACATTATTTATTTAAAATCATTAAAAGAAAGGAAAATAACAAGATAAAAGAATAACTGTGTTATATTTTTTTCACCATATTTGCATTTTATCAACAAAATAATAAAAATGGATCAGGAATATTATGCACACGAAACAGCAGTGATAGATGAAGGGGCTATAATAGGTAAAAATACAAAGATCTGGCATTTTTGCCATGTTATGAACGGGGCAAAATTGGGAGAAGGTTGTATTTTGGGCCAAAACGTTTTTGTTGCCAATGATGTTGTACTTGGCAATAATGTTAAAGTTCAAAATAATGTTTCATTATATACCGGAGTGATTTGTGAAGATGATGTGTTTCTGGGACCTTCAATGGTATTCACAAATGTGGTGAATCCCCGTAGCGGTATTGTTCGACGTGGGCAGTATTCAAAAACCGTTGTTAAAAAAGGAGCCAGTATCGGTGCAAATGCAACTATTGTTTGCGGTCATGATATAGGAGAATTTGCATTTATTGGTGCAGGGGCTGTTGTGACAAAAACAGTTAAACCCTATGCTTTAATGGTTGGTAATCCGGCCAGACAGATCGGTTGGATGAGCGAATATGGTCACAGATTGAATTTTGATGAAAATAATATTGCAATATGTTCTGAAAGCGGAGAGAAATATAGATTGAAAGATGAAAAAGTGTGGAAGGAATAATACAAAAAAACCGTAAAAATGAGTATAAATCAAATTAGCGCAGATTTAAAAAAAACGATAAAAGGCGAAGTTTATGATGATGATCTGACCAGGGGAATATATTCTACGGATGCCAGTATTTATAAGATCATGCCAAAATTGGTAGTTGTTCCCAAAGATGAAGATGATATTTTGACAACGATTAAATTTGCCTTAGAGCACAAGATAAGTCTTTTGCCCAGAGGTGGAGGTACCAGTCTTGCAGGACAAACAGTCGGAGAGTCTATAGTTATGGATTTTTCTAAATACATGACCAATATTCTTGAATTTAATGAAAAAGAGAAATGGATAAGGGTTCAACCGGGACTGGTTCATAGTGAATTGAATAAATTTCTGGAACTTTACGGATTGATCTATGCTCCGGATGAAGCCACAATAAACAGAGCAAATGTGGGAGGTGTGGTTGCAAATAATTCTTCGGGTTCGCGTAGTTTGGTTTTTGGAAAAGCAATAGACCATATTCTGGAAGTTAAAATAGCACTAGCTTCAGGAAAGGTTATCAATTTAGGAGAAATAACCAAAGAAGAAGCACTGAAAAAGGCAGAACAAGAAGATGAAGAAGGAAATATCTATAAAACCCTTATCGAAATACTGGAAAAAGATGAACAAGAAATCATTGCCAGATATCCGAAAGTAATGAGAAGGGTAACCGGATACAGTCTTGATGAATTTGTAGAAGGCAAGCAATGGAATATGGCAAAATTGATAAGTGGTAGTGAAGGAACACTTGCAACAATACTGGAAATGAAATTAAATCTTATCGATTTGCCTAAAAAACGTTCGATCACGGTAGTTCATTTTAAAGACAGACTGGAAGCCATCTCAACTGTGGGAAAGATATTGGAACATAAACCTTCTGCAATAGAATTGCTGGATAATAATGTAATAGAAATAGCAAAAAATAATCCTGCGACCAAACCTATATCTTATTTTATTGAAGGTGATCCGGGAGCGATATTAATAGTAGAGTTTTTTGGAGAAAATCATGAAGAATTGGTTAATAAACACCAAAAACTTGTTGATAATCTTAAAGAATTGAAAAGGGGTTATGCTTATCCTTTTTTCAAAATGGAAGAAAAGGCTTTTGGAGATGTTTGGGAGGTGAGGAAGCAAGGATTAGGATTGTTGTTAAGTGTGAAAACAGACGCAAAACCCATACCTTTTATTGAAGATCTTTGTATTCCGATACCGCATTTACCCGAATATGTTGACAGGGTATTGGAATTTTGTCATAATTTGGATACAAGAGTCATATTGTATGCACATGCAAGTGTGGGTGTTTTGCATATCAGACCTATATTGAATTTAAGATTGCAGGAAGACATTGATAAAATGCGTAAAATATCGGAATTTGCACTTGACAGAGTGATTGAATATAAGGGATCATGGTCAGGTGAGCACGGAGACGGTTTATCCAGAAGTTATGGTATTCCTAAATTTTACGGAGATGTTATATACAATGATTTCAAAAAATTAAAAACAGTTTTTGACCCGCATGGATTGATGAATCCCGGCAAAATTGTTGATCCGTATCCGATGGATAGCAATTTGAGATATGGTGCGGATTATAAAGAAATAGAAGTTTCGACACTTTATCACTACAGAAAAGAAGAAGGTTTTTCTACCCTCATCAATATGTGTAATGGCGTTGGTGTTTGTCACAGGGTTTCCGGAGGTGTGATGTGTCCTACTTACAAAGCGACACTGGATGAAAAACATTCAACCCGGGGAAGGGCAAATGCGTTGAGAATGACCATTTCCGGTGAATTGGGAGATGGAGATCTGACAAATGAAGAATTGGCAGAAGCTTTGGATCTGTGTGTTTCCTGCAAATCTTGTAAAACGGAATGCCCGAGTAATGTGGATGTCGCTAAACTGAAAAGTGAAGTATTACAAAAGAAATACGATAAAAAAGGATATGGTATCAGAGAATTCTTTATTATTTACAGTGATCTGATGTCCAAATACCTTTCAGGTACCCTATCCGGAATCGTAAATGCGGTAATAAAAACAAAGATATTCAGAAAAACACTTGAAAAAGTGGCAAAAATCGATGCCCGCAGGATTTTACCGTATTATGCAAAATATTCATTGGTGAGATGGTATAACAAGGAGTACAGAACGAACAACGATAAAGAAGTAGTTCTTTTCGCAGATATTTATACCAATTATCACGAACCGGAAATAGGGAAAGCCGCTATCGGATTTCTGGACAAATTGGGATATAAAGTGATCTTGGTAAATACAGGGGGAAGTAAAAGACCATTGATATCAAATGGTTTTCTGAGAAAAGCAAAACAATATAGTTCAAAGATCATAGAAAAACTTCAACCGTATATGGACAGGGAAATTCCGGTAATTGTTATTGAACCGGGGTCTTATTCCGCTCTGGCAGACGATATTCCTGATTTGATGGATGATGAATTTATGGCAAAGATCTTAAAAAACAGTGTTGTTTCGATTGAGAGATTTGTTTCTGATCTGGTTACTTCGGGAAAAGTAGAAAACAAATTCAAATCCACATTAAAACATCATGTTATTCACGGACATTGTCATCAGAAAGCAATAGAAGGAATGGAATCGATTGAAAACATTTTTAAATTTGTTGAAGGCACATTTGAAATTCTGGATGTCGGATGTTGTGGAATGGCGGGAGCATTCGGTTTTGAAAAAGAGCATTATGATCTGTCTAAAAAGATATATGAAATCGAATTGGATCCTGTTGTTTCAAAACTTACAACCGGTTCGACAATCCTTGCGACCGGATTTAGTTGCAGGCATCAATTAAGGGATTTTAGCGACAAAGAAATAAAGCATTGGATAGAGGTGTTGAGTTGATACGGGTTATTTTGTATATTGTTTTCTTTCTTTTGAATAAAAATATGCACTTAACCACAAAATTATATAAACTACAATAATAAAGAGCATTTGATACCAATTATGAGTCAATTCATAATAAAGAATCAAAACACCACTGAGAGCTAATCCGGCAATAGACAGAACAGTAACCGGTTTTGAAGATCTTGTTTTATCTCTGATGATATAATTTGTTATTGCTACCAAAATTGATACCATTAAAAAAGTTACACTACCGAATTCTAAAAACAATTTCAGACCACCGATTAATATAAGTGCGGAAGCCAGTAATGCCATGATGATAATAGCATTTACCGGAATGTTAGCTTTGTTTCGTTTGGCGAGAAATTTTGGCATAAAGCCATCCTCGGCAATAACAGCTAATTGCCTGGAAGAACCAAACATCGTACCACTGATAGCGCTACTAGTTGCCAGTATCGCTCCGAAAACAACCAAATTCAGTCCTATTTTGCCCATAACCTGCTTTGCTCCCGAAGCCAAAGCATATTCTTTATTATTGATCAAATCTTGTAATGGAATAGCAAAAAGAGCACCCAATGCAATCACAACATATATTGATATTACTATTAAAATCGCACCATAAATAGCCCTTGGTATATTTTTATCGGGATTGTTCATTTCTTTTACCGCATTGATAACAAGCTGAAAACCTTCATAAGCTACAAAGGTTATGGAAGCAACAATTAAAATAGTCAACAATGAAGAATGTCCGGCGTCTTCAGCCATTTTTTGCATAAAAGTACCAAAATCTGTTTGTCCGTGTTGAATTAACAATACGGAAATAACAAATAAAATAACCAATTTTGTATAGACCATAAGGTCTTCGATTTTACCCATACCTACAACACTCCATACGTTTATCAAAGTGAATACTAAAATAATACCCCAGGCAACACCTTTTCTTAACCATTCACTATCTGCATATCCGGTTCCGCTAATAGCATAAGAAGCAAAAGTATAAGAGTATAAAGCCAGAGTGCTGATATAACCGAAAATAACCAGCCAACCGATAAAAGAAGCCATTACCGGACTATCTGAAAAGGTTCTCTTTACAAAGGAATATGTAGCTCCTTCATCTTTGTAATAAACCCCTAATTTCACATAAGAATATGCTGCAAGCATAGCGATTATTCCTCCAATAATGATAGCAACCGGTGTTAAAAACCCAACCATTGTTGCCGATACTCCCAAAATACTAAAAATTCCACCCCCTACCATTCCTCCAATAGCGATAGCAATCAATTCTATCAATCCCAAGCTCTTTTTTTGTCTGTTTAGTTTACCCATTATATTATTATAATTAATGTTTGCCCGAAAATACAAAAATTTTAATATTTCGCTATCCCGTAGTCCGGTTTTTGTTTTCTTTTGTCGAAATCATCTCGATAAAGTCCATTATCCTTATATTTTATAGTTTGTCCTTACTTTTTTAGCTCTGCTTATATCTTATTTTGTCACTATTTTTGTTTGCTATCGCCACAAAAATACCGCCAAAATAGGTTTGGGGTTGTGCATTATTGCTACTACCATAATTTCGCCTCTAACGAGGCTTTTTTCTATCCACTGAAAAATAAGCATATCCCAACTTCTGAAATCAAAAATCGTTTACCCCGTTGGATGAATATCCTACGGGGTAAACGATTTTACCTTGCTTATAACTTATCCCGAAAAGGAGAGGGAGCCTGGCGTCTGGTCGATAGTGGTAGTTTTCAATGAAATAACCGGAGATTTAGTCGAAGTGGGAAATGTGCGGGTTGCTACTTCCCCCTATTTTTATCTGGAATGCAATGGAAGAAAAACATAAGGGGGAGCGCAGTGCTTTTGCGGTTTACCCCGTGAAATTAACGTAGTATTTCACTGGGGGTGGGCAGAGGCTTGCCCTGTGAAATTCAGTTATGAACATTTCATCAGGAGGGTAGCTGTGCGAAGAAAACATTCCTTTATTCCGGTACTTTTCCACCCCCTTTGTCCCCCGCCAGCGGGGGATTAATTTCCCCATTTCAAACAAAAACCACCAATACAATCCAACTACTACCACAAACGATTAAGCACCACCTTTCTCCCCTTCTCCTTTTTACAAAATTTCAAGCTAATTTTAACTTATCCCGAAAAGGAGAGGGAGCCTGGCGTCTGGTCGATAGTGGTAGTTTTCAATAAAATAACTGGTGATTAAGTCGAAGTGGGAAATGTGCGGGATGCAACTTCCCCCTATTTTTATCTGGAATGCAATGGAAGAAAAACATAAGGGGGAGTGCAGTGCTTTTGCGGTTTACCCCGTGAAATTAACGTAGTATTTCACTGGGGGTGGGCAGAGGCTTGCCCTGTGAAATTCAGTTATGAATATTTCACAGGGGGGCAGCAGTGCAAAGAAAGCAATAAAGATTCTTTTGAAATTCAGTTATGAATATTTCATCAGAGGGGTAGCTGTGCAAAAACATCCAAACTTCCAAACCTGAAACATGTACCCTGCAACATTCTTGCACTCCAGTATTCCAGTTTTTATTCATTAATTCACTTTCATCAATGTGCTTCCAACCAATTATCTCCGGTTCCGGTATCTACTTTGATATTTACTTTAAGATCCGGAATTGCTGTTGTCATTTCATCGATTACAAGTTGTTTCAGTTCTTCTTTTTCTTCTTTATGCATATCAAATACCAATTCATCATGAACCTGCATGATCATTTTGGATTTCATATTTCTTTTTTCCAATTCCTTATGGATATTTATCATTGCAAGTTTTATCATATCGGCTGCTGTTCCCTGGATGGGTGTATTTATTGCCATTCTTTCGGCATTGCTTCTGGCAAGACTATTTCGTGAATTAATATCGCGAAGTTTTCTTTTCCTGCCCAGTTTTGTTAAAACATATCCGTGTTCTCTGGCAAATTTTACTATTTCTTCAAAGTATTGTTGCAAACCGCCATATTCCTTAAAATAACTTTCTATCAAGGACTTTGCTTCGGGTCTTGAAATTCCGAGTTGTCTTGAAAGATTGGTAGCCCCTGCCCCGTAAATAATACTGAAATTAATGGTTTTTGCCTGTCTTCTTTGATCCGGAGTTACTTCTTCAAGAGGAATATTGAATATTTTTGCAGCGGTAGCTTTGTGGATATCCAAACCTTTATTGAATGCATCCAGCATTGCTTTTTCATTGCTCATATCGGCAATCAATCTCAATTCAACCTGTGAATAATCTGCAGAAAAGATCAAATAGTTTTCATTTCTGGGTTTAAATGCTTTTCGGATCTCTCTTCCGGCTTCATCTCTTATTGGTATATTCTGCAAATTAGGATTTTCTGAACTCAATCTGCCTGTTGCAGCTCTTGCCTGATTGAAAGAACTATGGATTCTTCCTGTCCTCGGATTAATCAGTTTTGGCAAACTGTCAACATAAGTATTTTTCAACTTTTGCAATTTACGATAATCCAAAATATTTCTGACTATATCATATTTCACCGCCAATTCACTCAATTTTTCTTCACTTGTCGAATGTTGTCCGGACGCGGTTTTTTTCCAGCGATAAGGAATTTTTAATTTTTCAAACAGAACTTCCCCTACTTGTTTGGGAGATGCTATATTAAATTTAACTCCTGCTTTTTCATAGATCTGTTTTTCGAAATCCCGGATTTGTTTTTCAAGAACTTTTGAATATTCATTTAAAAAATCTTTATCAATATAAACACCATTGTATTCCATTTGCATTAAAACATTGATAAGGGGCATTTCGATTTTTTCAAAAACTTCTGTAAGATTTTCTTTTTTGAGGTCTTTTTCAAATATAGTTTTCAATTGAAAAGTAATATCGGCATCTTCGGCTGCATAATCTTTGACGATAGCGATATCAATATCAGCCATACTCAATTGTCCTTTACCTTTTTTACCTATCAATTTTTCTATCGGAACCATTTTATATTTCAAATATGATTCAGACAAATAATCCAGTTTGTGCCTCATATCGGGCTCAAGCAGATAATGAGCTATCATAGTATCAAACAGGTTCCCTTTGACATCTATTCTATGCCATTTTAATATCAGATTATCGTATTTGATATTTTGACCTATCTTTTTAATGGATTTGTTGCTCAATACTTCTGTAAATTTAGATAGAATTGCTTTGGAATTTTCATCTTTTACATCGATAGGAACATAAAATGCTTTATCTTTTTCAAAG
>JALVEE010000099.1 GCA_027008645.1 Saprospiraceae bacterium | reverse complement strand
GGGTCGGGGATGGGTGCTAAAACCAGAATCAATTCGCTCATAAGAAAGCTTTCGTTATTACATTTATTAAAAGATGTGTCATAACGAAAGCCTTGCTAAGGGAAGGGTCGGGAATGGGTTCTTATAGCCAAATTATCAACAACTTAACAATCTAGTTAGATGGAATTATTCAAAGGAATAAGATTTATAAATGAGGATATATGTTACTATATTGATTCTGTAAAAAAGAAAAAATATAAATGATAGCCAATTATACAATCATATATACTTGAATGATAATAAAGTTATTCAATTTAACGATTACCTCAGTAAACATCACATTTTTGGACATTTTACCTTGCCTTTACCTTTCCTTTTGTCTAATATTTTGAACATGTAGCTTACTGATAAACTAATTGATTTTGAATACTTCCCCTCCATATAATAATGATATTCATTGTGATTTTTTATATTTTTAAATACACCTTGTATATATAATAATCTAAAAAGCAAATTGTTATATTTGTATGAAGTACCAACAGTCCAATTTAATTTATGTGTAGAATTAACATCAAATGATCTTGTTCTTCCAAATAAAGAGTTTTTAAAAGTAGCATCAAACTTATACATATAATTTATGCCGGCATCAATCATGTGATTTTTTAACAGACTGAGACTTACATTCGTAAACAGATCTATTTGCTTGTGCCGCAACTCTTCATCTTGCGTATCAGTTATAGTATATTCTGGGAATATTAATCGTTTTTGTGAAAAGGTAGTACCTAAAGAAAGATGGAATGGTTTGCTTAAATAATGATCTATAATGAAACCAAAAAACCAATTGCCAGATTTAAATCCATTTTTTGAATTAGTTGGAAAGCGCCATTCTTTATATGTATATTCTCTTCCAAAAGTTGGTTCTATATATGTTTGTGAATGCATTAAGAAAGTTGAAAACAAAAACAAAAGTATGCCTAAGCTTTTTAAAGTTTGTGAATTGTGTTTTATCATAATTATTTATTTGGAACTGCAACCAGTCCACCGTGCAAAAAACAACTAATTTGTTTTTTATTTGGCACACTATAGTCTACAAATCACTATATAGTATAGTATCTACAAGAAAATACATGAATTTTAATTGATTCTTAGATCCATCTTTCATATTCCAATCATCTCTCTGTTCTCTCTTTTTTACAACCATATTTCTTTCCAAGAAAATAGCTTGTAATAACTATAACCGAACTATATGTACAATATGTCTTTTCAAGTTTAAGAACCATTATAATGATTATTAATATAAAGAGTGTAACAAGGAAAATAATATCAGCTTTTATGAATTTCATGATTTTATATATTTTTAGAACCAAAAATTAATACTTCGCAAATTTATTTGTAATCACCCTACCTGACTTATCGGTCAATTGCAAAAAATACATTCCGGGCGATAATGCGGAAACATCAATTTTTTTCATATCGCTATATGCACCTCTTAATTCTCTTTCACCACTTACATTGATAATTTCCCATTTTGACCATCTATCCATTTTTTTTAATATCACTTCTATATAATCTGAGGCAGGATTGGGATATATTTTAAAATCATTCTCAATATCTACTGTAGATATCTTTGAAGTAAAATAGACCGTATCGCAATCAATATCTACAAGTTTACATGAATAATTTGTGCTTTCAAAACATCTTAATGAGCCAATGTCTCCACAAAACAGACCATTAACCGGATGAAAAGAATGTAGAAATCCAATTCCTTCAATTACTTTTGAATCAAAATAATAGGACTGCGATTCATCAGAATTTGACAAATGCCATACTTTTAATTCTTCTCCACAATAAGTTTCAAAACCAATTGAATCAATAATGACTTTAATGGTATATGGTTCTTCCGCATCATAGTATCTATCAAGTCCAATTTGTAAAGTATCATATTGTTCTGCTCCAAAATCAAAAAGCAATAAAAAACTATCTAATTCCTTTTTATAAAAATAGACTTTTGCCCCATCTTGATACAATAAATCAACTTCTTCGCTTTCTCCTTTGTAACTGGTTCTTACTATTGATTTACAAAGTTTATTTTTAAATTCAACTTCCTCTTTTACTTCCATATAGTATGGTTCATATTGAATTGGCCAAGAAGAACTGGTACCATAACCATAAGTCCATATTGTTCCAACAGGAGCAAATTCTTGTCCTCGCCCCTGATTTGTCCAATACAATATCAATAAAAAAATAAAAAACGGTAGATTTTTCATAATAAAAGTATTTAGAATAATAATAATCAATAATTCAAAGAGTAATACTTACTGTTTTATAAACTTACTAACGTATTTTAAACCGGATTTGTCCACTAAATGCAAAAAATAAATTCCTAATTTAAGTGACGAAACATCAAGAATCATTGAGTTATCTATCTTTCCCGTATTATTCTTTATTTATCTGCTTGTCTCTCTGACCAAGCTTCAAATGTATAATTCCAAATATTGGCTAAATCTTTAACAGCCTTATTTGTCAATTTATATTTAGCCATTCGATTGCCTATTTGCTTTTAGATTTTCGAGAAGCGTTTTATAGTCAAAATCTTGAGCAATGCCACTGTCTATCCCTTCTTTTATCGCTTTTTTTAAAGCAATACGCTTATTTTCCTCTTCCTCCAAAAGTCTCAAACCGGCTCGTATAACCTCACTGATATTTTTAAATCGACCTTCACGTATCCTGCTTTGGACAAACTCATCAAAATAGCTTCCAAGCGAAATTGATGTGTTTTTATTCATCTAATTTCGTCGCAAATATACCAAATTTTGGTATATTTAGCAAATTTAAAACAGGTGAATTATTTCTAATCCTGCTTCACAATCGCTATCATGCCGACCTGTTTCAAGAATCGGCTTCACAATCGCTATCGCGCTTGCGAGTCCTGGTTTTCTGTTCACCAGTTTGCTTTGCTTCAATTCAAACCGTGTATTAAAAACAGCTGATCACACCGCACCCATATAAACGATATTTTGCAGCTATTCGCTTCATTAGAGTTTGGGATATCATAGTGTCTGTATTAAAACGGGTATGTTTCGATAATTTCTATCTGAATTTATCTCCAAAAATATAGATAATAGCCAACGAAACAATCAAAAAAACAGGAATAATAAAAAAATCACTGATATTAGGCACAACAAAACATCCCAATGCAACGATATACCGGAAAAGGTAAAAATATGTCAATAAAAATCAATTTATTTTTGAATTTGTTTATACAGACACTGTATATCTCTCTTTTGTCTCCAATTAACACAAATCCTTAATAATACATTAAAATATTTGCAATTTGAGTACAAAACTCTAACTTTGGTGCTGATAAATTAAAATAAACATATGAAATTAGCTTTTACTATTATAATAGAAATAATCATTTTTTCTGCCATATTATTTTTTACACAAGGGTATAAAATAGCGGAAAACAATGATATAACGATAAACGAAAATGTAGTTTCCGGCTCTGCTGCGGTAATCCAAAACGATATTACTGTCAAAGATTCAAACGGTCATTATCCTCAACCCGAAAGAGGTTGTCTTGCTGCTAAATGCCACAATGGGATTGAACCTATCAGAGATATGAAGTCCGATATGATGAAAGAAATCATCAAGGAAGGTAAAAAAGCAGGTGATCCCAATGGATGCGTAGTTTGCCATTACGGAAATCCTAAAGAACAAAATGATAAATCAAAAGCTCATAAGGGATTGATAGTCCACCCCGGTTCAATGACCGTTTTGGATAAAACCTGTGGAAAATGTCATGAAGATCATCAATATGCAATGCATAGGAATCTGATGCAAACAGAAGCAGGCAAAATACAAGGTGCTACTTGGGGCTGGGGTGCAAAAACCGGTTATAAAGGTATTTACGGTAATTATAATATCGAAG
>JALVEE010000098.1 GCA_027008645.1 Saprospiraceae bacterium | reverse complement strand
AGAATAGGATTTTTTTGATGAAAGAAAGAAAGGGATATGCAAATCTGTTGTGTATCCCTTTTTTGTATAGCCCCTCACTTATGAAATTAATCCATTTTACATCTATAAACTACAGCCGTATTCCATTAGGTACAAAATATGGGTAAAAAAATCTATGCTAACTAAAATGCGTGCCGTAGGTACGCTATATTAAACACATCAACAAAACTTCTTGTAAAAGAGCGAATAGTGAAATACACCCGTAACTAAGTAGCGGAAAAATTAAACTTTATTTATTCTTATATTGTTTCTTATTTTGAGACTTTGTAAAGCAAAACAAATTTTTAAAGTGTATATTTAAGTTTAAGTGTAGTGGAGCAAAAAAAACAAGATAATATACAATCTCAAAAAGGACAGGATAATGGCATCAAAAAGACAAGAACAAGTAGCACAAATGATAAAGAGAAACTTTAGTATAGTTTTATCAAATGAAGGACTGTATATTTATGGTGAAGCATTGGTCTCGGTTACTGATGTCAAGATGTCGCCGGATTTGAGATTGGCTAAGATATATGTCAGTATCTTCAATACCGAAGATAAAGATGCCGTCTATGATTTATTGGTACAACACACTGCTACGCTCAAATACGAATTGGTAAAGCGTATTAGAAAACATGTCAGAAGAATTCCTGATATACACATTTATCGCGACGACCTAATCGACGAGATGTACAATATAGACAATATGCTCAATAACTTATAATCCCAATACATCAATGCCTTGATTAAAAGTGACATCAACGGGAATGCCTTTCTTTGCCAAGGATTCAATGTCCGCTTTTAAGCTAGAGTCCATATTGCCGTATTTTTCAACAAATTTATTTACTTCAGCGTAATTGCCGTCTCCTTGGAGTGTGAGTATTTTTGTTGATAATAAATCCATTGCTTTTTCAAAATTCTTATAATCTATTTTGTATTTATTTGAATTATCATCCTTTGAGAAAGCACCAAGCTCCTTGAAAAAGTTGAATCTTATTAGATTGGCTCTTCCGTGAGCAGATGAAGCACCAAACCTTATAGATCTAAAAATACTTGTCATAAAAGTAGTGTAATACTCCTTCAGGTCACCCTCTATTTCATTCTTTTTATGCAATTGCCTAATCATATACAGACCTAGCATATCTGCTTTCCCCTCTTCCAAAGCTGAATATAGTTCTTTTAATGCTTTTCGCACAGTTCCTTTTCCGTCCAATGTGTTTTTTATACCTAGTCCATGCGCTACTTCATGAAACATAGTATTGGAGAAGAAAGCATTGAAATTGATATACTTCTTTTGTCCGGGATCGATTAGTTCATCGGCAATAGGCAGCAGAATTTTATCGAATTTAGCTTTCATCGCATTTTTTAGTTGTAACCTTCTCGTTCCTTTTTGTAGTTGAACTTCCTCGTCATTGGGAAGATTTATTGCTATGGTTTTGCTACCCGCATTGCAGTCTCCCGCATAATAGACCACATCATAGGCATTCAATTCTACATCACTTCCGGGTTTTTCTTGTTTGTATTTCTCATTGACAGGTAGGCCCCTTTGTAATTCGGGAAGAAATTTAGCATATTTCTTTAATCTTTCACTCCATTCCATATCCTTTACTAATACATAAGCTTCATGAGCTGCTTTGTACCCAAATAATGCATCTTCGTAATTTTCGATAGGCCCAATCACTATATCAAATTTATTGTCTTTCATATCCAACCAAGCCATATCACTCAATTGATAATTGTCGTGTTTCAAGGCTTCTGCCCGAAGTCTTAAATAATTGATAAATCCGGGGTCTTGTGCAAAATTACTTGCAGTATTCAACATATCAGCTACATACCAAACCTCTTTTTTAAATGCTTTGTAGTAGGGGACAGAAAAGAGTTTTCCGTTTTCATCTCTTTTAATAAATGTATAAAGGCTTTCTTTATCTTTTATATCAGCAGATTCAAATTCCTTTTTCGTCATATCTTTTGGATAAAAATTTGCTCCCAATGGTTTTTTGCCTATTCCTTCAATAAATGGCTCATTTCCACCCAATCTGTCCCAAGGACCGTAATTGATTATAGCGAATTTTTTAAGCTTAGGATCGGATATTTTATTTAAAAATTTGGTTTTGTTTCCATAGGCTTCAACCCAGAACATACCGTCCATTACCTTTGCCGCATTGATCAAATACTTCAATAATGTTTTCTCCTTTTCTGTATATTTGCTCACATCTGTTCTAAGAGTAAATGAGGTGTATTTTGAAAGCAATTTATCAATATCTTTATTTGCTTTGTAGGAAGCAGACTCAACAATATCCTTTTGTTTTATGGAAGTATCCACTTTATTGTTTTTGTTCTTACAAGAAAAAAATGTGAGAAGTACAATGGGAAAAAGAATTAAATATCTCATATTATTTGTTTTTATAATTTTTTAAAATTTATATATCAATCCGAAATTCAAGAAATATCCAAGTAAACTCTTTGTACCGTCGTTTGGGTCTTTATACATTCTTAAAATTGACCTGGTGTATCTTCCGTTAATTCCCCAATGCTTATTGAAGAAAAATTTTGCGCCAAGCAAAAATCCAATGTCATTTTTAAGGAAATTCTCTCCTCCAATATCAGGATCATCCAAACCATTTTTAACGCTAAAAAGGCGACCAAAAGATAAGCCGGCAATCCCCTGTATTTTATGATAATTTTCATCCTTGATATACCAATCTTGATATGAAGCATATACAGGTAGTTCTATATAGTTTAGAGTCAAACTTCTTACCGGTACGGACTCTATATACCTCGATCTACTTCCTCTTTGGCTGAAAAGAAAGTCCACATTGAGCAACCAATTGTTTTTAAGGTCATAACTTATACCTACTCCGGTATTGAAGCCTAATTTGTGATAACCGGCAAGTTGATCCCCGTCAATCTGAGAAGCATTGAAGCCTAAAATCAAGCCACCACTAAATCTTTGGGAATATGATATTTGATCAAGGCCAATAAATAATAATATAAGCAGAATAAATTTGAATCTAAGCATGAAATAGTTTTTTTGAATCACAAATATACTCAATACATTTAGCTTTTCGGGAGTTTTGACTTATTTATTATTTTCTTCATTGCAATTTATTAAAGAACTTAATCGTTTTACAATAAAAGTATTTTTATGCAAAAATTATTAACCCTTTTAATAGTTTCATTGATATTTGTCGGTCTTGAGTCTTGCAAGGATAGTAAAGCGAGTAAAAGTATTGTCATTTCTAATCCGGATACTGATAATAATGATTTTGATAATACCAAGGTATTTCCCGGTGCATATAATATTGCGAAATATTTACCCTTGATTAAAAATAAAAATGTCGCTCTCGTAGTGAATCAGAGCAGTACTATTGATGATGTTCATCTAACAGATACACTACTGAATCTGGATGTAAAAGTAGTGAAGATATTTGCCCCCGAACACGGATTTAGGGGGAAAGCCGATGCAGGAGAACATTTGGATAATTCTATTGACAGCAAAACCGGATTACCGATTGTGTCGCTATATGGCAAGAAAAGAGCCCCGGATGATGAGGATTTGAAAGGAGTTGATGTTATTGTTTTTGATATTCAGGATGTTGGTGTTAGGTTTTATACATATATATCTACAATGGCATATATCATGGATGCGGCAAAGGATAAGGATATTCCTGTTATCGTCCTTGACAGACCTAATCCAAACGGACATTTTATAGATGGACCTGTTCTTGAGAAAAAATTCAAATCATTTGTGGGAATGTTTCCGATACCCGTAGTCTATGGGATGACAATTGGTGAATTGGCTACGATGATAAATGGAGAGGGCTGGTTAAAAGATAGTCAAAAATGTGATTTGACTGTAGTCAAATGTACTAATTATACACATCTTAGTCATTACAAGCTACCTATAGCTCCTTCACCAAATCTTCCTGATTTTTTATCTGTCAGTTTGTATCCTTCATTGTGCTTTTTTGAGGGGACTACGGTTAGTGTAGGTAGGGGAACTGATAAACCGTTTAAACAATTAGGTCATCCTTTATTGAAAGATGACTTTGATTATTTTTTTGTTCCAAAACCTAATTTTGGTGCAAAACACCCAAAATATAATGGTCAAAAATGCTATGGTATTGACTTAAGTAATATCAAAGTTAAAAATTTCAGAGCAAAAGGGAAAATCGATTTGTCTTGGTTGATTGATTTTTATGATAAGGTAAAGGGTAAAGGTAATTTTTTCTTGGATAATAATTGGATTGATAGATTGGCAGGAACAGATAAATTGAGGAAAATGATATTGCAAGGCAAAACAGATGAAGAAATTCATGAGAAATGGGGAAATGATTTGAAACGATTTAATGAAAAACGCAAAAAGTATTTGCTATATCCTGATTTTTAATACGAGGTTTATGGAGAAATCCATAATTTATATGTCTATATGACGTTTGTATGAAAAAAAAGTATAATATTTGCAAAATAAATGAATACAAAGAAAGATGAGTACAAATAAAAAATCCAGAAAAATCATCACAACTTCCGGTACTAAAAAAGATTTTAAGACAGGAAATGTTTCTACAAGTTCCAAGAAAGAATTTGAGGCTGATGAGATGTTGTTTAAGCAAAAGAATTTTTATTATATATTTGGTGGCTTGGTAGTGATGGCGATTGGTTTTGTATTGATGTCAGGTGGACAAGCTAATCCGTCCCCTGATGTTTTTGATGCTGACTCCTTGTATAGTTTTCGTAGGGTATTTTTAGCTCCTTTAGTCATTCTCATTGGTTTGGGGCTAAATATTTATGCTATTTTTAAAAAATAATATTTGATGAGTGAAGTTTTGAAGTCTGTCGTCCTTGGGATAATTCAGGGACTTAGTGAGTTTTTGCCTGTAAGTAGTAGTGGTCACTTGGAATTAGCTAAATATTTTTTGGGTACACATTTTGCCGGAGAGGAGAGTTTGACCATGACAGTAGTTCTTCATATAGCAACAGCGCTGAGTACGGTGTTTGTTTTCAGGAAAGACATAATGGATTTGCTAAAGGGAGTTTTTTCCAAAGGCTGGAATGACGATAAATCTTTTGCATTAAAGATAGTGATTTCAATGATTCCTGCGGGTTTAATCGGGGTTTTTCTTGAAAGTCAATTAGAGCAGCTTTTCGAGGGTAAAGTTTTATTTGTCGCATTCATGTTGGTAATTACCGGAGTTTTATTATTGATATCTGACTTTGCCAAAGATAAAAATCGCAATGTAGATTACAAGGATTCTTTTATAATAGGTATTGCGCAGGCGATTGCTCTTATTCCCGGAATATCACGATCAGGTTCTACTATATCTACAGCGGTATTGTTGGGAATCAAGAAAGAGCGTGCAGCTTTTTTCTCATTTTTAATGGTAGTGCCATTGATTTTTGGTAAAATGTTTAAGGATATTTTAGACGGGGTATATGTCAATAGCAGTATCTCTTCAATGTCACTTATTTTTGGCTTTCTGGCTGCGTTTATTACGGGGGTAATAGCTTGTACTTGGATGATAAAATTGGTAAAAAATAGCAAGCTGAGATATTTTGCTTATTATTGTTTTGCCGTTGCAGCTTTGGTTTTTGCTTTATTGCTTTTCTGATGTTACTGACAGATATAAAAGATATAAAAGAGGCTGATTTCTTAGCCGGTATCACTATTTTGGTCGATAAACCAAGGGAATGGACTTCATTTGATGTAGTGAATAAGATACGTTATGCCTTGAAAAGAAAGTTAGGGGTGAAAAAGATAAAAGTCGGTCATGCAGGAACATTGGACCCCCTGGCTACCGGTCTTTTGATAATTGCCATTGGCAAGGATACCAAATTAATAAATACCTATCAGGATTTAGATAAAAATTATACAGGAAAGATAAAGTTAGGTGCTACCACACCGAGTTTTGATGCGGAGTTTGAGCCTGATAAGTTTTACGCTATTGACCATATTACGCCGGAATTGATAGAAGCCACTAGAAAATCCTTTTTGGGATATATCGAGCAAGTTCCTCCAAAATATTCAGCGGTTAAAGTCAATGGAGAGACCGCCTATAGATTAGCTCGAAAAGGTGTGGATTTTGTCATTAAAAAAAGGACGGTAAAGATTCATCGTTTTGATATCGATATTGAGTCGGAGGATGTATTGGCTTTTGATATCAAATGTCAAAAGGGGACTTATATCAGAACAATAGCCGATGATTTTGGCAAAGCTCTTGATAGTGGTGCGTATCTAATGTCTCTAAGAAGAATAGCCATTGGTGAATATAATATTTCCGGCTCATTAAATTTGGAAGAATTGATATCTGCATTGAACAAATAATTTATTTTTTTTAATATAAATATCTTTTTTTTGAAAATAAAAATGTATATTTGAGCAAATAATGGGTGGTTACTATGCTAAAATCTTTTATTAGTTATCTGACACATGAAAAAAGGTACTCAACGCATACCATTATTTCTTATACCGGTGATATAAAACAATTCATTGATTATATAGAAGAAAAGTATTCGATATACCAAATTGATAAGGTCAATCACTATATGATTAGATCTTGGCTTGTGCATATGATGCAAAACAAAATAAGTGCCAAGTCCATTAATAGAAAGTTTTCCTCTCTGCGAACATATTTTTTATTTATGCTACGGGAAGGGAAAATAAGTACCAATCCGACCAAAAAGGTGATTCCTCCAAAAATAGGTAAGCGTTTGCCCTCTATTATCCAAAAAAATGAAATAGAAAGATTACTTGATGATTTGGTCTTTGCAGAGAATTTTTCTGGCTATCGTGATAAAATCATTATTACAATATTGTATAATACAGGAATAAGAAAAGCTGAATTAATCAATTTAACAGATGATGATATCGACTTTTATGCCAAGACGGTAAAAGTGCTGGGAAAGGGGAATAAAGAGAGAATAATACCTATGACAGAAGATATGATTAAGGAATTGAAAATGTATTTATTTATAAGAAATAAGGAATTTGAAAAACAAGATTTTAAATATACTGTTGTTACAGATAAAGGCAACAAGATGTATCCGAAGTTTGTGTATAATATTGTGAAAAAATACTTGTCTTTGGTTAGTTCGTCCGAAAAGCGCGGGCCACATATTCTAAGGCATAGTATTGCTACACATCTGGCAGATGCGGATGTAGATTTGAATGCGATAAAAACGATGTTGGGGCATTCCAATTTAAGTGCGACACAGATATACACTCATAATTCAGTAGAAAAACTGAAAAAGGCGTATCTTAGGGCGCATCCTAAAGCAAAATAATTTTTTTTAACACGAAAAATATAATTATGAATTTAACAATTGATAGTATCCATTTTAAGGCTGATTCAAAATTGTTGGAATATATCGAAAAGAAAACCGGCAAAATAAGTAAGTATTATGACAAAGTGATAGACTTAGATGTTAAGCTGAAATTGGAAAGCAATGGACAGGTTAGAGATAAGATAGTTGAATTTATTTTAAAAGTACCGGGTGAAAAATTGTATATCAGTTCTGTTGAAAAAACATTCGAGGCAGCTGTTGACACCGGTTTAGACTCATTAAAAAGACAATTGAAAAGATATAAAGAGAAGCAAAGAGGGAGATAGGGATTTTATAGATTAAGGGTAGTGGTCCGGATAGGATATTTAGAGTTGTAGGATTTCTGGTTCCAAGTTTCGAGTTCCAAGTTCCAAGTTCCATGTTTATTGGGTTTTAGTAAAATGCGAAAACTTAGGACTCGAAAGCACGACTGCAAGGAGTGATTTTGAAGCCGGCTTGTATTTGAAAGGTTCAAGGTTCAAGGTTCAAAGTTTAAAGTTCAAAGTTTCAGGCTGAAGCGTAGCGGAAGCTGGAGCATTGCGGAAGTCCCGAGTAGCGAAGCGTACCGAGGGATCAAGAGTAGCGAAGCGTACCGAGGGATCCCACAAAGTGAAACGTACTGCGGGATTCCGAGTTTCGTGTTTTTCAGTATGACAAAGCGAAAACTTAGGACTCGAAAGCACGACTGCAAGGAGTGATTTTGAAGCCGGCTTGTATCTTGAGATTTTGAATTTTAAGGTTTGAAGCTGGTGTAGGTATTGGGCTGTTTATTGGGACTATATGTTTTCAAGTTTCAAGTTTCAAGTTCTTCGAGGCAAAGGTGTCCTCACCTCTTGCCGAATAAAACTTTATTGCTCTTTATGTCATATCCTTATAGTTAAGACTCAGAAGCTCGAAGAGATTCTGAAGTTGGTTTGATACTCTAAGGCAGTACCGCTGTGCAGTGAATCCTGATCTCTTGCCGGATTATAGTTCTCCAAGCCAAAGGTCTCCCGACCTCTTGGCGAGTCATTATATTCCCCCCTTATTTGCAGCATTTGACAAATCAAAAGCATCTATTATATGTTAAAATCAATTATATACTGATATATAACTTAGTCAGTAGTAAATAATGTGAATTTTAATATATTAAAGTTTAGAGAATTATACATTAATTTATTTGTTTTTTTGAAATAATTTATCGTATATTTGTTTTGTAGTTAAGAGATTATTAAAATGGTAGCAACAAGCAACAAGCATAGCTATGTTAAAAATTTTATGGATGCTTTATCCATTATATTGCTACGAATAATAGATACATTTCCCAAACCGATTTATTTATACCATGAATTAAACAATATCCTAAAACCAGTAAAGGCGAATCTGTGCATACGGAAGATTAGACGTATGCAGGTTGATCCGCCATTTTGCATACTGTTGGCTTATCAAGTAAAGAGGTAAGGCAAAAGAGAAAATGAAGGCTTGGTAAGTCTTATTCGGTACAGAAAAAGATATGAAGAGAAAAGTTGGGTAGAGATTGAAGATATATTGAAGGAATTGTGTAGTGATAGGTGGAAGGTAAGGTTATATGGATTGTATATGCGAACAGGACAATACACCAAAGCAGAAGCAACACTCAATGAGTTGGATGATCCGGGAAGATCAGAATCTCCTATAGTGCCCGAAGATCTTTCTGATGAGAGTAGAGCATCTTTTATTGCTATACAGCGCATAAATTTGAAATACCAACAAAGTAATGGGACGTATCAACTTACAGAACCTGAACTCAATACTTTGAGGACAGAAGTCTTGAAAGATATTCCAGAGAGAGCCCATGCGAGAGGTTTGTTGTTGTTGACTACTGGAGAGAAATATACTAGGGAAGTAACGGAAGGATTGGGACAAAGAGAAGCAAAGAGCAAATTGTCTGACCAATGGTCAATTTATCCAAATCCGACAAATGATATGCTGAATATTGATTATAATGTAGATTTTGATGGAAATATTACAATATACGATCTTATTGGTAGCAAAATGTTACAAATGGACGTTGTTAGCAAAGGAAATAACAAGATTAAAATGGATGTTTCTTCATTCAAAGATGGTATTTATATGCTAATTGTCAGGGATAAAGATAGTAATTTGATAAAAACTAAAAAAGTGATTATCAACTCTTTGAAGTAAATTGATTTAGACTTACCGGGTTTTTAAAATCCGGTAAGTCTATTTATTATTAATAACTTATTAAGTATAGATATGAAAAATATTAAGAATTTATTAATATTTGTTTTGATTCTCAATTCAAATTTTCTTTTATCTCAAACTACTTTTTCAAAGAAAATAGATTTTGCAAATGGTAATGAAGGAGGTTATCAACTGGTTTATCAAAATGATTCTTACTATTTAGGAGGATACGGTATTGTTTTTGACACTATAGATAACAAAGTAAGTCGTAATCAATATTCTTTTTTATATAAAATAGATTCTAATTTAAATATTATTAAAGGGAAAATATTTGATTTGCCTTTTCAATTAACTAAAATGATTTGCAAAAATGATACATTATATTTATTTGGACAAGATGTTTCGCATATTCCATTTTCATGGAGATTATATAAGTTTAGTCCGGATTTGGACAGCCTTGATCTATTGGTTTACGACAATTTTGAAGATGATAAGACATATTCAACAACATTTCAAGTCAAAGACGATTACTTTTATTATGGTAGTTATTCATACAATGGAAAGATATTATTTGTTAAATCTGATAAAAATGGCAATGCCATTAAAAAAGAAACATTTTCTGACTATACAATTCCATGGGAATTATACATTATTAAAGATTTAATTCAAACCTCAGACGGACATTTTGCATTTGGTCATTGGCATAAGCTTGATAGTTTGCACCATGGAGAGTATCAGATAGGAATTATCAAATTTGATGATAATTTGGATGTAATTTGGTCAAAAGAATTACCATTTTCACCAGTTATCGGCAGTAGCACAGCAATGCTACCGCGACTCACAAGTACAATGGACGGAGGGATGGTGGTAAGTTCGGGAATAGCCCTTAGGGATTCAATAAAATTTAAACCTGATAAGTTCGGTGAGTATTCTTATTATGGAGTAGAATTTCAAAAACTGGATAAGGATGGAAATATAGTTTGGAGAGATTTGAGCTACAATAAAAAATTGCCGGGTTATTGGTATGGAATTTCCCCTATTGAATATGTTTTTAAGTTAATAACCGCTCAAAACGGTGATATAATAGCAGCAGGAATATATGCTCACAATTTTTATGAACCGGGCACCAAGGGTTGGATATGCAGGTATAGTTCTGTTGGCAAAATGAAGTGGAAGCATTATTATGTTGATCCGGAATATTCAGGTTCTGGTATAATTAGGGATATGGTTGAAGCGGAAAATGGAGACATAATTTGTCTTGGAGATTATGATAGATCAAGAGCTTTCAATGATGAAAGAACTTGGTTATTAAGAGTGGACAGCAATGGTTGTGTGACTCCCGGTTGTGAGTGCGTACCTGACAGCAATACCAGAGTGTGGGCTACTGCCGAAGCTGGTAAAATACTAGTCAATACTCCTAATGTATGGTATCAATCAGCTTCTTCAATGACTAGTCCCGATATCCGTTCTACAAGATACAAATTGAGTTATTATCTGATAAAAAACAACTTTGCTTTCGGAGTGTTGAAATCAGATGAAGAAACCGGAGAAAACTGGGATACTACCGAAATATTGTTACGACAAATAGGCAATAAAGTCTGGATGTACGAAGATAATAATGACCCACCTGACTATGATTACAAATTGCTGTATGATTTTTCATTGGTAAAAGGGGATACATTCAGATCTGAAATTTTTGAAGATAATGATATTTTTCTTTTGGTAGAGGAGACCGATACAATAACATTATCTGACGGCAGCAAACGTAAAAGGCTGATGTTGTCATGCAATAATGAGCCTGATACTGTAAATTTCTCAGGTTATGGATTGCGTACTTGGATAGAAGGAATCGGTGATACTAGGGGGCTATTATCGGTTGCAGGAAGTTGTATGACGGATCAGAATACCTCATTGCTTTGTTTTCACCAAAAAGGAGACTTGTTATGGGATAATCCGGATAGGGATGGATGTTGGTTGTCAGGCACAAAGGAAATAGTAGAGAATAGATTTATAATTTCTCCAAATCCGGCACAAAACAAAATATTGGTAAAATTGTGGGAAGGAGCGGAATTAGATAGATGGGCTATATACAATATTACTGGACAAATGGTAAAATCGGGAAATATAAAATCATCAGAAACTTTTACTATAAATGGACTAAAAGAGTTTGAAAGTGGTTTATATTTTTTACAATTGAAAGATAGCAGTGGTAAATATGGAGTGCAAAAATTTGCAATAGAGTAAAAGAAAAAATTACCAATGAACATATTTTGCGACTTTTATTCAATATAAAAAAATTAACAGATGAAACGAACATGAATTTTTTTAATCATAAAATACCCACATGGTTATGATTAGAATAAATTCATGAGAGTTCCTGAAATCGAAGATTCACGAACACAAATAAAAAAAATAATAAATTTCGTGAGTAATGTATTATAAATTTTTATTAATTTTTTATAAAATAAAAATTTTAAACAGATGAAAACAAAAGTATTATTATTATCAATGCTTATTTTATTTCTTAGCGAAATTACAGAATCACAAATACCAAATGCAGGATTTGAAGAATGGGATAGTATAGTTGGTGTAGAAGAACCGGTAAATTGGAATACAAAGAACATAGAAAAATTTATTTCCGTAGAAAAAGTACCATGTCTAACACAGGGACAATATGCAATAAAAGTTTCAAGTAATGGTCCTTCTTTTGAAGGTACATCATCAGGTGTCGCAAAAACACGTTTCAAACCACTGCACATTTATAATACACTTTTGGCAGATATAAAAATTGACACGATAGATTCAGGGAAAGTGGAGATAATATTAAATCAAATAGTAGGAGGCAATGTTAATCAAATTGGATATTGGACGAAGGACACTACTACAAATGGCATAAATAACATAGAAATTCTCGTAGATTATGAAACATTGGATACAATAGAGATATTGATAATTGCACATAACACACCAGGTCCTTTAGGCAGTATTGGATATTCGGAAATTGTTGTAGATAATATGAATTTTGCAAATACAAATTCTATAGATGATATAAAAACAAATGGTTTTTTTGTATTTCCTAACCCGTCAAAAAATATATTGTCAGTTAAATTTACTGTGAGGTTTGACGGCAAACTAGAAATTATAGATAATGAAGGAAGAATTTTGATATTGCATGAAGTTCAAAGAAAAGTTCTTGAAAAGTTAGACATTTCGCATTTGTCTAACGGAATTTATTATATAAAAACGGTGGATAATAACGGAAAAGAAAGGGTAGGTAAGTTTGTGGTGGAGTAGCTTAACTGACTGAATTAGGCTGTAACAAAGCGGAAGCTGGAGCGAAACGGAAGTCCCGAGTAGCGAAGCGTACCGAGGGATCAAGAGTAGCGAAGCGTACCGATGGATTCCACAAAGTGAAACGTACTGCGGGATTCCGAGTTTCGTGTTTTTCAGTATGACAAAGCGAAAACTTAGGACTCGAAAGCACGACTGCAAGGAGTGATTTTGAAGCCGGCTTGTAATAGAAGGATTATAAGTTCCAAGCTGTAGCGTAGCGAATTTCCAATTGGACATTACAATATTGACATGTATCCTAAAAAGAATCCTGACAGGATAGTGTATAGCAGACAGGTAGTGAAGGTAAGGAAGTAGTATAGCTGTCTGAATTAGTTTTTATTGGATTTTGTGAAAATTTGATAAAATGTTTGTTATTGAAGAGAAAGCTTTATAACTTTCTCCCGTTTTATAAAATCTTTGATATGAAATATACTATATTATTATTGAATATTATTTTTCTTTATACAAATTCCTATGCACAAAACAAAAGAGACTATATTTGGTTATTTGGTTTTACTGATCAAGAACCTAATACTCCCGGAACACAAAGTTTTGTTTTTGATTTTAATAAAAAACCCTTTAAACCGAGAAAAAGTGATATTGGATTAGGGATTGCAAG